>NZ_LEKI01000140.1:0-15579 GCF_001029525.1 Nocardiopsis sp. RV163
GTGCCGGGCGGGCGGGCGCACCGGCGTCGGCTAGCGGGGTCCGGACCCGGCGGGTCCGAGGCGTACGGTCAGGCGCTGGAGCGCGCCGTGGATTCCCAGGGGCCAGAAGCGCAGGACGAGGATGAGGACGACGCCGAAGAACACGATCGGGAGGTTGTTCTCCGCGTCGCGGCTCAGGCCCAGGTTCCCGGCCAGGTCTGAGGCCCAGACCTCCAGGTAGACGACGGCGACCGCGGCCCACAGCGCGCCCCACAGGCTGCCGATGCCGCCCAGGACGAGGGCCGCGAGCAGGGTCAGCGACAGCGCGAGGGTGAAGGTGCTGGGCGTCGCGGTACCGAGCACGTAGGCCTGGAGGCCGCCCGCGAGGCCGCCCGCCGCCGAGGCGATGACGAACGCGACCACCTTCGTCGCGCCGACCGGGATCCCGGCCATGGCGGCCGCGGTCTCGTCGTCGCGGATGGCCCGCATGCGGCGGCCCAGGCGGCCGGTGGAGACGGTGGCCAGCACGGCCAGGCCGAGCACCACGGCGGTCCACACGACCAGGGCCTTCCACTCGCTGTCGGTGACCAGGCCCTGGAGGAGTGGCGGCGCGCCCGCCGTGCGGATGTTGAGGCCGTTGCTGCCGCCGAGGACCTCGTGGTAGCGGTGGGTCAGCCCGGGCAGGCCGACGGCGAGGATGAGGGTGGCCCCCGCCAGGTAGGGGCCGTGCAGGCGTGCCGTGGCGGCGCCGACGGCGATCCCGGCGACGGCGGAGACCCCCACGATGAGCAGCAGGTTCACCGCCAGGGGGAGCATGGGCTGGTACAGGACCAGCAGCGCCATCGTGTAGGCGCCGATCATCATGAAGGCGCCGTGTCCGAGGGACACCTGGCCGCTGCCGCCGACGAGCAGTTGCAGCCCGGCGACGGCCAGCATGGTGTAGCCGACGGCGGCCGCGCGCAGCGCGGTGAGGTCTCCGGTGGCCAGCAGCAGCGCGGTGACGGCGGCGAGGCCGAGCGCGGCCAGGAGCAGGTGGCGCAGCGGCGCGGGCAGGGCGCGCCACCGGCCGCCGGGGGCGGCGGACGGGTTCGCGGTGCGGGGCGCGGTGGCGCGCTGCGCGCGCTGCCGGGTGGGTGAGGGCATCGCTACACCTTTCGCGCGGCCGGGCGGGACAGGATGCCGTCGGGGCGAACGCTCAGTACCGCGACGACGATGACGAGGGCGGCGAGGGTGGCCAGTTCGGGCCCGGCGTAGCCGGACACGTAGGACGTCCCGAGGCCGATGAGCATCCCCCCGAGGACGGCGCCGAACGGGTTTTCCAGGCCGCCGATGACGGCGGCGGTGATGCCGTAGACGAACACGGCGTCGAACACGTTCGGGGAGATGAACGGCGGTCCGGCGAGCATGCCCGCCAGTGCGCCGATGAAGGAGGCGATCGCCCACCCCGCGGTGAGCATCAGGCCCACCCGCACGCCGCTGAGCCGGGCGGCCTCGGGGTGGAAGGCGGCGGCGCGCATGCGCAGGCCCAGCGGAGTGAACCGGTACAGGGCGAACAGCAGCAGCGCGACGGCCCCGACCGACACCAGGGCGAACACGTCGGCGGGCGAGAAGCGGCCCACGTAGCTGAACGCGTAGCCGAAACCGTGCTGCTCGTTGCCCCAGACCGTTCCGACCAGACCCTGGACGACCAGGAGGAGGCCGAGGGTGACGATGATGGCGTTGAGCTGGGAGGCGCGGGCGATGGGCCGGATGACGAACCGCTCGACCAGCGCGCCCGCGGCCGGGCCCGCCGTGAGCGCGGCGGCGAGGCCGAGCCAGTACGAACCGGTGAGCTGGGTGACGGTGTAGGCCGTGTAGACCGCGACCAGGGCGAGCGCGGGCTGGGCGAAGTTCACCAGGCGGGTGGCCTGGTAGATGATCACCAGGGACAGCGCCAGCGCCGCGTAGGCCGCCCCGGAGGCCAGCCCGTTGAGGGTCAGGTTGATGAAGTGGGTCATGCGGGGACTCCTCTAGAAGCCCAGGTAGGCGTGGCGCGTGCGGTCGTCGGAGAGCAGGTCGGCGGAGGCGCCCCCGACCGCGACGCGCCCCTGGTTGAGGACGAACCCGGTCTCGGTGACCGACAGCGCCCCGGCCGCGTTCTGCTCGACCAGGACGACGGTGAGCCCGGTGCGGTCGCGCAGGTCGCGCAGGAGGGTGAAGATCTGCCCGGTGACCAGGGGCGCCAGGCCCAGGGAGGGCTCGTCCAGCAGCAGGACCCGGGGCCTGGCCATGAGGGCGCGGCCGATGGCGAGCATCTGGCGCTCGCCCCCGGAGAGGGTGCTGGCGGGTCTGCCGCGCCGTTCGGCCAGGGGCGGGAAGAGCTCCAGGACCTCGCCCATGGCGGACTCGCGGCGGCGGTCGGAGCGCCACAGCCCGCCCAGGCGCAGGTTCTCCTCCACGGTGAGCTCGATGATGACGCCGCCGCCCTCGGGGACGTGGGCGAGGCCGCGGGTGATGACCTTCTCGGCGGGCAGGCGGGTGATGTCCTCGCCGTCGAGCAGGACGCGCCCGGAGGCGGCCGGGTGGAGGCCGGTGAGGGTGCGCAGCAGGGTGGTCTTGCCCGCGCCGTTGGCGCCGAGGACGGCGCACACGCCCTTGGCGGGGACGGTGAGGGACACGCGGTCCAGGGCGCGGACGGCTCCGTAGGAGGCGCTGAGCTCCTCGACGGACAGCAGGGGCGGGGCGGTCATCGGGCGGCTCCGTTCGCGTCGCCGGGACCGGCGTCGGGGGTGTCGGTGGAGTCGGCGGTGTCCCGGGCCGGGGTTCCCGTGTCCCGGCCGGATGCGTCCGCTGGGGTTGCCGCGTTCCTGGCGGGCGCGTCCGCTGGGGTGCCGAGGTAGGCCTGGGCGACGAGGGGGTCGGCCTGGACCTCGGCGGGGGTGCCGGTGGAGACGACCCGGCCGAAGTTCAGCACGACGATGTGGTCGCAGACCCTCATGACCAGGTCCATGTGGTGCTCGACGAGGACGACGGCCATGTCCCGGCTGAAGCCGCGGATCCGGTCGGCGAGGGCGTCGATCTGCGCCCCCGACAGTCCGCTGGCGGGTTCGTCGAGCAGGAGGAGTTCGGGTTCGCCCACGCAGGCGCGTGCGAGGGCGACCTGCTTCTGCACGCCGTAGGGCAGGGTGGCGGGCAGCCGGTGGGCGTGCTCGGCGACCCCGAAGCGCTCCAGGGCGGACAGTGCGCGCCCGCGCAGCTCCCGTTCGTCGCGGTGGTGCCGTCCCATTCCGGTGAGCAGTGAGAACGGGCCTCCGGAGGCGAGGCGGTCGGCCCCGGCGACGACGTTGTCCAGGACCGTCATCATCGGGAAGAGGTTGAGGCCCTGGAAGGTCCGGGCGATGCCCGCGCGGGCGAGGTGGTGGGGGCGGCGGCCGGGCGGCGGGGCGCCCTTCCAGGTGATGGTCCCGGCGGTGGGGCGCAGGACGCCGGAGAGGACGTTGAACAGGGTGGTCTTGCCCGCTCCGTTGGGGCCGATGAGGCCGACCACGGTCCCGGGCGCGACCCGGAGTCCGACGTCGTCGAGCGCGGTGAGGCCCCCGAAGCGCACGGTCACCCCGTCAGCGCTCAGGAGGTGCTCCGCTGCGGTCGTCGTCATTGGCTGCCTTTCTCTTCGACGGAGGCGTACCGACCAGTTGGTATGAAGGGGGTGTCCGGTGGCGCCTCGGCCGTCGGCCAGGGGGTCAGTTGAACAGGCGGGCCAGGTCCACGCGGGACCTGATGTTGAGCTTGCGGAAGATGCCGCGCAGGTGGTGCTCGACCGTGCGCGGGCTGATGAACATGTGGGCTGCCACCTCGCGGTTGGTGGCCCCTTCGGCGACCAGCCGGGCGATCTGCTGCTGCTGGGCGGTCAGTTCGCTGGTGGAGACGGGGTCGGGACCGCGTTCGGCGGTCCCGATCGCGCGCAGCTCGGCGCGGGTCTGGCGCACCCACAGCCGCGCCCCGAAGCGCTCGAACGACTCCAGCGCGTTGTACAGGTGCTCGCGGGCCCGGCCGGGCAGGCGGGCCCGGCGCAGGTGGGCGCCGAACAGCAGCTGGGTGCGCGCGTGCTCGACGTCGTCGTCGCCGCAGGCCCGGTGCAGGGCCAGCGCGTTCTCGAAGTGGTCGCAGGCCTCGTCGCCCGCGGCCAGCAGACCCGAGCCCCGGGCGGCCAGGGCCAGCGTGCTCGGGCTGCCCACCGACTCGGCCCAGCGACGGTACCCGGCCAGGGAGGTGCGCGCCCACCCGGTCTCGCCCATGCGGGTGGCCGCCTCCACGAAGTGCGGGGCGGTGAGCAGCCGCATGGTGGGGTGGCCGTGCCCGGGGGCGGCGTGGACCAGGGCGCGCAGCCGGAAGAACGCCTCCGCGGCGTTGCCCCGGGACAGCTCCAGGACGGCCAGCGCCCACGCCGACAGGGCGGCGGCCAGGCCGAGGCTGTTCTCCCCCGCCTGGGCGGCGACCGCGCGGGCCCGGATACGGCAGGTGTCCACGTCGCCCTGGATGGCGGCGATCATCGCCAGGGACGCCAGGTGCTGGGTGGCCCACACGGTCTGACCGGTCTCCCGGGAGACCCGCAGGCCGGTCAGGGCGGTCCCGGCGGCCGAGGGGAAGCGTCCGCTCCAGAACTCGGAGAAGACCAGGAAGCCCAGCGCGGCGGGCAGGGTGGCCCGCTCGCCCCGCAGGCGGCCGATCTCGGCGGCGCGCGAGGTGGCCGACCGCACGAACGGCGCGTCGCCCAGGCGCAGACCGCTGACGCCCGCCCAGACCAGCTCGGAGGGCTTGGCGATCGCGGCCAGCCCGGTGGCCTCGCGCAGCAGCGGGGTGGAGCCGGGGTAGTCGCCGCGGAAGGACACCGCGCAGCCCTCCAGGAAGGACCCGACCATGCGCATCGGTGCCGGGTCGTCCGGGCGGACCAGGGGCAGGGCCAGCTCGGCGGCCCGGCCGTGGCGGACGGCGTCCCCTGCCAGGGAGGCGGCGTCGGCCGAGCGCACGAGGGCGCGCAGGGCCAGGGAGCGGTCGTGGGGAATGAGTTCGCGGCCGACGGTGAGCAGGCGTTCGGCGACGTCCATGGCGTTCTCGCCGCGCATGGCGATCTGGGCGTCGATGAGGTCGGCGGTCGCCCGCCGCCGGTCCGACACGGCCAGGGGCCGCGCCCGCGCGAGCAGCCGGGTGGCGCGCGCCGAACTCCCGGCCATGTATGCCTCGTAGGAGGCCGTGTTCAGTCGGCAGGCGCGTTCGTCGGGGTCGGGGCACAGGTCGGCGGCGCGCTCGTAGGCGTGGGAGGCGGCGAGGCGGCCCTCGATCCTCTTGACGCGCCGGGCGGCGGCGGTCGCGGCTTCGGCGAGTCCGGCGTCGGGCGCGTCGGCCCCCGCGGCGGTGTGGCGGACGAACTCCGCGGGCGAGGTTCCGGGGTCGCAGGCGCGGGCCAGGGCCCGGTGCGCGGCGCGCAGCCGCCCGGCGGGGGCGTCCTGGGCGATGGCCTCGCGCGTCAGGGGGTCGGCGAAGACGACCGTGTCGCCCTCCACCCGCACGAGGCCCCGCTCCTCGGCGGGTTCGAGGTCGGTGACGGTCGGTCCGGGGCCGGTGGCGTTCGATCCGGTTTCCCCGCAGGCCTCCAGCAGCCGGTGGACGCGGGGCTCGTCGCCGAGGGCGGCGAGCAGCAGCAGGTGGCGGGCCCGTTCGGGGAGGCCCCGGCAGGGGGCGAGGAGGCCGGCGCGCAGGCGGCCGGGCAGGCGCGGCGGGTCGGGGAGGGGCTCCTCGCCCAGGAGCTGGGCCCGGGACAGCCCCCGCAGGAGGCCGAGGACGGCGGCGGGGTTTCCGTGGGCGGCGCGGACCAGGGCGGAGCGCACGGCGGAGGCCGGGGTGACCGGCGCCCTGTCGGTGAGGATGTCGTGGAGCGCCCGCTCCTCCAGGGGCGCGAGCGGTAGTTCGGCGACACCGGGGACGAGGGCGTCGGGAGGGGGTTCGGCGTCGGTCTCGGAAGCCCGGGCCCCGGCGGGCTTGCCCCGGCCCTCGCGCGCGGCGAGGACGGCGGCGACGGGGGTTCCGGCGAGGCGCCTGGCGACGAAGGCCAGAGCGTCCAGGGAGGGCGGGTCGAGCCGGTCGGCGTCGTCCACGCACAGCAGGAGGGGGCGGTCGGCCGCGGCGAGGGAGAGCAGGTCGACCAGGCCGGTGTAGAGGGCGAGCCGGTCGGCGTCGGCGACCGCTCCCCGGGTCAGGGCGTCGCGGAGGAGGTCGCGCAGGGGCTCGGGAAGGCGCTCGGTCTCCCGTGCGAGGGGGCGCAGGAGGCGTTGGAGTCCGGCGAGGGGCAGGGCCGCCTCGTCGGCGACGCCGTCCGCGCGGAGCACGGTGAAACCACCTGCGGACCCGCTCAGGTGCTCCAGGAGCGCCGTCTTGCCGCGCCCGGGACCTCCGGAGAGGAGCAGGGAGGCGCCCCGTCCGGACCTCGCGTCGTCCAGGGCGTCGGAGAGGGCCCGCTGCTCCGTGTCGCGACCTCGGAGGCGGGCGACGGGGGGTCGTGTGTTCCTGCCAGCCACGTGCACACATTCGCACAGCGGGCCCCCGTCGCGGCAGGTGCGGGCGACCACACTGGTCGTTTCACCGATGCTCGCCCGGAGTCGCACGCGGCGTGCGGGACGGGCCGGGGCAGGGGTGCTCACGGTGCCCGCGGGACGGGTGCGCGGGCGGGGCACGGCGGTGCCCACCTGGGTTTCCACGGCCGGGGAAAGTGACGGTGCTCACTCCGGGGAGGGGGCCCGGCGCCGCCCCGGCGCCCGCACCGGCCGGGAGCAGGGTTATCAAGCCGTAACGTGCGCGCAACGACACACCCGCGACACCGACAAACAGGACAAAAGATCACATGGATAGCTTTTTATCTTCTTCAGGACACTGTCGCGACCGCCCCCGACGGGGATATCCAGTCCGGGACGCCCCGTGAGGGAACGCCCCTACGGCAGGGAGGGACCGACGCCCATGGAGGACCGCTCCGCGGCAGCACACGACACTCGGCGGCCGGCGGCCACCGGAGCCCGCGACGGGAACCGCACCGCGCCCCCGACCTTCGGTGTCGAGGAGGAGTTCTTCGTCGTCGACCCCGGCACCCGTCTCATCCTGTCCCGGGCACCCGAGGTGCTCGCCAACACCCGCGTCCTGCGCGACCACCTGTGCGGCGAGTTCTCCCGCGCGCAGGTGGAGGCCAACAGCCCCGTGTGCGACGACGCGGGCGAGGCCCTGCGCTTCCTGCGCGCGGCGCGCGGGGAGCTGGACCGCGCCGCGGGCGCGGCCGGGCTCGCCGTCGTCGCCTCCGGCACCGCCGTCCTGGGCGATCCGGCCTCGGTGGGGACCAGCGAGGGGCCCCGCTACACCGACATCGCCGCGCACTTCGGCGCGCTGCGCGAGTCGCACGTGGTGTGCGGCTGCCACGTGCACGTGGGCGTCCCCGACCGGGAGACGGCCGTGTCGGTCGGCAACCACCTGCGCCGGTGGCTGCCGTTCCTGGTGGCGCTGTCGGCGAACTCCCCGTTCCACGCCGGACGCGACACCGGCTACTCCAGCTGGCGCACGGTCGCCTGGAACCGGCTGCCCTCGGCCGGTCCTCCCCCGCTCCTGCGCTCCCTGGCCGAGCACGAGCAGACCGTGCGGGCGCTCTCCGACGCCGGGGCGATCCTGGACCGGCGGATGGTCTACTGGGACGTGCGCCTCTCGGACCACCTGCCCACGCTGGAGATCCGGGTGAGCGACGTGGCCGCCACCGCCGAGGAGGCGCTGCTGCTGGCCCTGCTGGTCCGCGGCCTGACGGGTCGAGCGCTCACCGACGTGCGCTACGGGATACCCGCGCCGGGCATCCCCGACCAGGCGGTGCGGGCCGCCGTGTGGCGGGCCGCCCGGGACGGGTTGGAGGGCGTGGTGCCCGACCCGCTGACGGGTGAGGCGCTGCCCGGGCACGCGGCCGCCGAACGGCTGCTGCACGCCGCGCTGCCCGGGCTGCTGGCCAACGGCGACGCCGACCTGGCCTCCTCGCTGCTCTGCCGGGTGCGCGCGGCCGGGAGCGGGGCGGCCCGCCAGCGCGCGGTGTACGCCCGGCGGGGCAGCTTCGCCGACGTGGTGGACCACCTCGTGGTCCAGACCAGGGAGGGCCTCGGCTGAGGCGGGCGGGCCGCTGCCGTCCACAGGGGCTACCGCCCGCCCCGGATCCGCGGTTGGCTGGACACGGAGGGCCCCGGGTTCCTCCCGCGTCGTGCTGCCCGCATCCGGCCACCGCCTGACCCAGGCGTCCGCCTCCGGGGCCACCGCCTCGACCCGGTACTACCGTCCGGCCCCGGCCACCGCCCCGGGGCTAACGCAGGGCCGGCTCCTCCGGGCTTCCCGGCCCCCCGGGGCTCCCGTCCACACCCGCCACCTCGGCCATGGTGGGCGGGTTCGCCCCCTCCCGGGTCACGGTGACGGCGGCGACCGAGACCGCGAACCCCAGCAGGTCCGCCAGGTCCGCCCCGTCCAGTCCGGCGAGGCGGGCCCGCGGGTCCTCCCCCAGACGGTCGTGGCGGTCCAGCCAGTTCAGCAGTGCGCCCATGAAGGAGTCGCCCGCGCCCACGGTGTCGGCCACCTCGGTCCTCGGCGCGGCCACCGCCACCTCCTCGCCCCGGCAGACCGCCAGGGCCCCCTCAGCGCCCCTGGTCACCACCACCAGCGCCGGACCCAGCGCGGCGACGGCGTGGGCCGCCCGGTCCGGGGGCAGGTCCGGGTACAGGAACGCCAGGTCCTCGTCGCTCGCCTTCACAAGGTGCGCCTGCGCGGCGTGCCGCAGGGCCAGCGCCCGCGCGGCGACGGGGTCGCCGATGACGTCGTGTCGGATGTTGGGGTCCAGGGTGAGCGTCACCCGCCCCCGCTGGTGCTCGCGGCGCAGCATCGCCTCGATCAGGGTGGCGCCGGGCTCGCGGAACAGCGCTATCGAAGCGGCGTGCAGCGCGCGGACCCCCGGTTCCAGCTCCTCGGGCAGCTCCCCCGCGCGCCAGCGCCAGTCGGCGGCGTCGTCCATGCGGAAGTCGTAGCGGGCCGACCCGTCCTGGCCGAGCGTGGCCAGGGCCAGCGCCGTCGGCTCCCGGGCCGGGAGCAGTCCCGCCGGGTCCAGCCCCTCCCCGAGCAGGCGCTCGCGGATCAGCTCGCCGAAACCGTCCGCGCCGATCCGCGCGAGCAGCCGGGTGGGGGTGCCCAGCCGGGCCGCCGCCACCGCCGTGTTGGCCGGACCGCCGCCGGGCGCCGCTTTGAGCACGTCGGGGCCGTGGGAGGTGGGCAGCAGGTCCATGACGTTCTCGCCCACCACGACGAGGCGGGGGGAGGACCCGGCCCACGCGGTCCCTCCGGCCGGGACGCCCTGCGCGTCCCCTGCGTTGTCGGTGGTCACGCGTTTCCTCCGGGGTTCTGGTCGGTGCCGGGCAGGAGGGCGGCCGCGATGGAGGCCGACAGCCCGACCTGGGGCAGGAGTGCCGCCTGGTAGGCGTGGTAGACGTCCGGCTTGCCCGGCCACACGCTCGCGGCCGGACGGTTGTCCGGGTCCAGCTCGTGGTGCCAGCTACCGCGCTCGCGGTCCAGGTGGTACCGGTCGGCGTAGGCCCACCAGCGTTCGTACAGGTCGGTGTAGGAGGCCCCGCCCGTGCGCTCCCCCAACGCCCAGGCGGCCATGGCGGCCTCGGCCGTCACCCAGTGCATGCGCTCGCGCACGACCGGCCGGTCCTGCCAGTCGAGGGTGTAGACGAACCCGTCGGCGCCGTCCACGGCCCAGCCGCGCCGGACCGCGTGGTCGAACAGCGCCTCGGCGTCGGTGCGCAGCCACGCGGGGGCGGGGTCGCCCGCACGGCTGAGCGCGACCTCCAGGTGGACCAGCAGGCGCGCCCATTCGAGCAGGTGCCCGGTGGTGCTCCCGAAGGGGCGGAAGGGGTGGTCGGGCTGGTCCCGGTTGTAGTCCGGTAGGGGCTTCCAGTCGGGGGTGAAGTGCTCGGGCAGGCGCCAGTCGTGCTCGGCGGCCACTCCGTGGATCAGGCGCTCGGCGACGGAGAGCGCGCGGCGGGCCCACACGGCGTCGCCGGTGGCGTCGGCCGCGGCCAGGAACGCCTCCACGGCGTGCATGTTGCTGTTGGCGCCCCGGTAGTCCTCGGTGGCGGTCCACCCGCTGTCCCAGCTCTCGCGCAGGGCGCCCGCGGACTCCTCCCAGAAGCGCTCCTCGACGACCCGCAGCGCGTCGTCGAGGAGCTCACGCGCTCCCGGGCGACCGGCGAGGGCGGCGCTGGAGGCGGCCAGGACCACGAACGCGTGCTCGTAGGCCGACTTGCGCGGAAGCTCATGGGAGCGCTCCCGGGAAGAGTCCCCGGCGGTGTCGTCCGGCACCCGGTCGAACCAGCCGCCGTTGCGGGCGTCGCGCAGGGGGCCCGTCGCCAGTGCCGCCACACCGTGGTCGGCCAGCCGCCCCGCGTCGGCCTCCCCCCGCAGGTGGGCCAGGGAGAACACGTGCGTCATCCGCGCTGTGATCCAGGCGGCGGCGGGCCGGTCCCGCTCCACACGCCCGTCCGCGTCGAGCCAGCCGAAGCCGTCGGACACGGCGGATCCCGCGGCGAAGCCGTACAGCCGCCGCTCCTCCTCGCGCAGCCACTCGGGCAGGCCCGGGGCCGATCGTGTCGATGGTGTCAATCCACTGCCTCCTCAAGGCGTCGGTGAGCGGGTCCACGGTATCCCGCGAACTCGACACCGCGGTAGACCGGGGAGCCCGGTCAACAGAACACACCATCATTCCCGGGACAGTACATTCCGGACACGCGGTTCCGGAGGGGAGGTCGAAAACCGGGTGCGCCGTCCCACCCCTTCTGCCAGAGTCGCCCCGGCGCCGCGCACCGCGGCTCCCGGGATCGCCCGGACCCCCGGCGCGGCGGACTCCCGCCCGTCCACGGCAGAAGGCAGGCCCGCCATGACCCACTCGGCTTCCTCCCCCGAACGCTCCGACCGGGACTCCCTGTCCCGCGACCCCCTGCCCCTGAGCGGCAGGACAGCCCTGGTCACCGGTGCGAGCAGGCGCGGCGGCATCGGCTACGCCGTGGCCCGCCGCCTCGCGGCGTACGGCGCCTCGGTGATGGTCCACCACCACCAGCCGCACGACGCGGAGCTGCCCTGGGGCAGCGACGACCTCACCGCCGTGCTCGACGGCGTGCGCGCGGTGCTCGGCGACCCCGCCGCCCGCGTGGCCGACGTCGGCGCGGACATGGCCGCCCCCGACGCGCCCGGGCGGGTGGTGGAGGCGACCGCGGCCGAGTTCGGGCACCTGGACGTCCTGGTGGCCAACCACGCGCGCAACGGCGGCGACGCGTCGCTGGCCGAGGTGACCCCGGAGATGCTCGACGGGCACTGGGCGGTCGACGCCCGCGCGCCGATCCTGCTCGCCCAGGCCTTCGCGGCGCGGCACGACGGGCGCCCCGGAGGCCGGGTGCTGTTCCTGACCTCCGGGCAGATCCGCGGGGCGATGCCCGGCGAGGTGGCGTACGCGTCGGCCAAAGCGGTCCTGGCCCAGATCACCCCGACCCTCGCCGCCGAGCTGGGCCCGCGCGGCATCACCGTGAACGCCGTCGACCCCGGCCCGGTGCAGACCGGCTACATCGACGAGGAGCTGATGCACCGCATCCTGCCCGCCTTCCCGGCCGGGCGGGTGGGCGTGCCCGACGACCCGGCCAGGCTGCTGGCCTGGCTGACCACCGACGAGGCCTCGTGGGTGACCGGCCAGGTGATCAGCGCCGACGGCGGTTTCAGCTGCTAGGAACCGGACTCAGTCCTGGGGACCGGGTCCCGTCACGCACCCGGCCGCGTTGCGCGCGGCGGCCTTGGCGCTGCCCAGGTCCGCGGCGCGGCAGGTCCACCGGACGTGCTCGGCCGCCGTGACCGGGTCGTCGGCCATCGGGATGTGCCCGCTGCCGATCAGCGAGACCATGCGCGCGTTGGGCACCCGGTGGTGGGCGTGCGCGGCGCTGGACGGCAGCAGTGTCCGGTCGCGGTCGCCCCAGGCGATGGTGACCGGGCACTCGATCGGCCGCGCCGTGAAGACGTACTCGGCGATGCGCGGCACGAGCCGGATGTAGGGCGAGCCCTTCCGGAGGCCCCGGACGCTGAACCGGGTCGCCTTGGCCGCGGGCGACGAGGGGTCGCCGCGCAGCGCGATCCGCGCGGCCGTCCTGGCCGGGGCGGTGTTGGCCAGGCGCTCCTTGACCCGCATCGGGACGTGCGTGGCCAGGCGGGAGAGCGCGCCGACCCCGCGTATCGCGCACCGGGCGAGCCTGTCGGAGAACCCCGCCGGGGAGAACACCGTCACCGACGCGGCCAGGCCCCGGACCCCGAGTTCGAGGGCGACCGAACCGCCGAGCGAGTTGCCCGCCAGGTGCGGGCGCTCCAGCCCGTGCAGGCGGCAGAACTCCTGGATGTCGTCGGTCAGGGTGAGGACGTCGTAGGGCTCGTCCGGGCCGGGCCCCGGCGAGGCGCCGAACCCCGGCAGGTCCACGCAGATGACGCGGTAGTCGGCGGAGAGCCGCCGCATCAGGGCGGTCCAGCTCTGGCGGCGGTCCCCGAGTCCGTGGAGGAGGACCAAGGGGCGGCCGCTCCCCCGTTCTTCGAAGGCGATACGTGTCGGGTCCATGTACTTCGGTCTACCCGATACGGGGAGCGGTAGCGCCCCTGACCCGCGGGGCGGTCAGCCCCTCCGGGGAGCCCGCGTCAGGAACACGCCCGAGAGCACCGCGAGCAGTCCGAGCACCGGGCCCGCGCCGATTCCCAGGCCGGACACCGTCAGCAGCAGCATCCCGCCGCCGACCAGCGCCGCGGCGGCCAGGACGCGGATCATGCCCGGGGAACCGCTCAGCGCCTTCGGCGGGTTCTCGAACCGCACCGCCCAGTGCGCCAGCGGCACGATCAGGGGCACCAGGACCACCAGCCCCAGCGCGCCCCACAGCACCCACAGGCCCGTCAGCGGCTCGGGGGTGTCGATCCCCAGGCCGAACACCAGCACGCCCGCCACCACGCTGAGCGGCAGCATGTGCCACAGGTAGACCGTCATCAGCTGCGGGCAGATCCGGTCCAGCAGACGCGCCGGACCCGGGCGCTCCGACCAGGCGCTGATCCGCTCGCGCAGCAGCACCGCGACGCCGATCTGCAGCGCGCCCATGGCGGCGAGCACCAGGGTGGGCGGGGACACGTTGGAGGACTCCGTGGCGAACACGCCCGTCATGTTGAGCGAGTAGGGGCCGAACGTCGTCAGGGCCAGCGCGGCGGCCGCGCCGCCCGCCACCATCCCCGCGGCGTAGCGCAGGCGGATCGTCCCCGTCGCGTAGCGGAACCCCAACTGGTGCACGCCCAGCCACACGAAGGCCACGTTGAGGTAGCCGACCCAGTCCGCGCCGGTCGAGAAGCGGGTCAGGTCCACGGCCGCGGCGGCGGCCAGCAGGGCGATCGGAACCCACCAGCCGAAGAGCTCCTGGGCCCGCACCAGCAGCGGGGTGGACACGACCACCAGGACGTACACGGCGAGGAACCACAGCACCATGCCCGCGGCCTCGGCGCCCACCAGGACAGCCTGGGCCGGCGCGCCGCCCAGGATCAGCAGGTGGGAGGCGACGATCCACAGGGCCGCCAGCGGCACCACCGGCCAGGCGAGTCTGCGCAGTCTGCGCGCGAACCAGTCCGACGCGGACATGCCCCGGCCCGAGGCCGAGCGCCAGCTGATGAGGTTGGCCGCGCCCCCGACGAAGAAGATGAGCGGCATGACCTGGACGACCCACGTCAGCACGAAGCCGCCCTCGGTGGACAGGACGCTGCCCGCCTCGAAGGACCCGGGTTCGTGGACCAGGACCGGCAGCCACCAGTGCTGCATGACCACCAGAGCCATCACGAAGAGCCGGATGACGTCCAGGAACCTGTCACGGCCCGCCCCGGGCCGCGGTGTCCGCGGAGAGGGCAGGAGTGCTGTGCCGGAGGCGTACGCCGACGACGAGCCCCCGCCTTCGTTCTCGACGGTCACGGTCATCGGTCGCTCCTTGGTCTACCCCGTACGCGTGTGCGTCCCCGGACGCGATGGTGCGCGGGGGCCGTGTGGCCGGGATCAGGGGGTGGCGACGCGTTCTCGAACGCGCCCGGTGGCGTGGCCGCGTCGGCTCAACTGTCGGCGACGCGTGGTAACGAGAGTAGGTCGGGCCGGGTGGTGGCCGCGATGGATCTGACGCCCCTCTCCGAGGGGCGGTTGCCCGACCGTGGAAGGTGGTGCCTGCACCACCGCGCGTCGGGACGCGGCGGATCGGGGACCGTTCTCCCCCGGGCGGAGGGCGCTGACGCGCCGAACGTGCTCCGGGAAGTCCGGGAGAGTTCCCGCACACGGTACCCCGCGAGACGGCGTGCACGAAACCCTTGGGGAAGGTCCGCGTGCGGAGACGGAACCGCTGTCCGGGGCGGTCGGGCCGTGCGACAGCGGCGTGAGGCCCCCGGGCGTGTACGGAAACGGCGGCGGAACGGAGGGGCTCACCGGGTCGCCGCCCGGCCTCGCTACGCGCGGCGGGCCCCGGCCCCGGCCGCCGGTGTCGGCCGTGGGAGCGGGACCCGCCGGTTCGCCGTGCTGGCGTCAGGGGGCGGTGGGCAGCGCGCGCTTGTGGGCGGTGGCGCGGTACCGGTCGACCAGCGCGGTCTCCACGTGCGCGGGCACCGGCAGGCCCTCCAGGAAGTCGTCGATCTGGTCGTAGGTCAGGCCGAGGGCCTCCTCGTCCGGCTTCTGCGGGGAGAGCGTCTCCAGGTCGGCGGTGGGCACCTTGCGCACCAGGTCCTCCGGAGCGCCCAGCTCGGCGGCGACCGCGCGCACCCGGCGCTTGGTCAGACCGGTCAGCGGCACGAGGTCGGCCCCGCCGTCGCCGTACTTGGTGAAGAACCCGGTGACCGCCTCGGCGGCGTGGTCGGTGCCGACCACCAGCCCGCGCAGGCCGCCCGCGACCGCGTACTGGGCGATCATCCGCTGCCGCGCCTTGACGTTGCCGAGGACGAAGTCCGCCGAGGACTCGCTGGCGTAGGCCATCCCGGCGGCGGCCAGGGAGTCGGCCATGGCGTCGCTGGCGGGCCGGACGTCGACGGTGAGGCAGCGCTCGGGGGCCGTGAACGCGACGGAGCGGGCCGCGTCCTCCTCGTCCTTCTGCTCGCCGTAGGGCAGGCGCATGGCGACGTACTCGCACTCGTGGCCGTTCTCGCGGGCCCGGTCCACCGCCAGGCGGCACAGGCGTCCGGCGGTGAGCGAGTCCACACCCCCGCTGATGCCCAGGACCAGCGCGGTGGAGCCGGTGCTGATCAGCCGCTCGGCGAGGAAGGCCACACGGCGTTCGATCTCGACGCGCGCGTCGAAGCGCTCGGGCACTGCGAGGTCGCGGATGATCTCGCGACGGTCCTGGCTCAGCTCGGTGTCGGTCACTGCGGTCCCCCGTGGGTGTGGTGCGTGTGCCCGCCGATTATCGCCTGTCCCGCGTTCGGGGACGAGTCCGGGGAGCGGCTCGGACCGGAGGGGTCGGCGGAGGGGGCGCGGCCTCGGGA
>NZ_LEKI01000141.1:0-15491 GCF_001029525.1 Nocardiopsis sp. RV163
ATCCCCGCCTGTGGACAACCTGTGGACCCGCGTCCATGAACCCGCATCCCCGGGCCGGTCGGCGCCCGCGGACGGCTTCCACCGATGGGCCCCTCGCCCAGTGCGCCGGGACCGGGACCGGACCGGGACCGGACCGGGACTGGACCGCGGCCTGAGGCCGGTCAGGCTCAGACCAGTCCGGCCTCGTAGGCCACCACGGCGGCCTGCACCCGGTTGCGTACGTCGAGCCTGGTGAGGATTGACCCCACGTGCACCTTGACCGTGCCCGGGGCGATGGCCAGGCGGCGGGCGATCTCGTCGTTGGAGCGCCCCTGGCCGACCAGCGCCAGCACCCCGCGTTCGCGTTCGGTGAGCCGCCCGACCCGTTCCCGCGCCGCCGACGCGCGGGACAGCCTCCCCCCGGAGGAGTCCAGTTCGTCGATCACCCGGCGCGCCACCTCCGGCGACAGGTACGCCCCGCCCTCCGCGACCGCGCGCAGCCCCTCCACCAGTTGCCGGGGGTTCCCGCTCTTGAGCACGAACCCGCTGGCGCCACCGGACAGGGCCCGTGCGATGTAGGCGTCCTCGGAGAACGTGGTGAGGATGACGACCGCCGTCCCCGGGTGCTCCCGGGCGATGGCCTCCGTCGCGGCCAGGCCGTCCGTGCCGGGCATCTGCACGTCCAGCAGCGCGATGTCGGGACGGTGCTCGGCGACCAGGGCCACGGCGGCGTCGCCGTCCCCGGCCTCGCCCACCACCTCGATCCCCGGCGCCGCCGACAGGATCGCGCGCAGTCCGGCGCGCATCATGGCCTCGTCGTCGGCGAGGACGACGCGAAGCGTCCCGGCGCCGTCTGTCGCGTTCACGCCGACACCCTACTGGGCGGACCGGTCAGTCGGTCCGCCGGATCTCGTCCTTGGCGACCAGGACGCCGCCTTCGAAGCACAGGCGGTACACCGGCGGCAGCCCGCTCTCGTGCCGGACCAGGTAGAAGGAGCAGCGGGCACCCGGCGGCGCGGGCGGCTCGGAGGCCCGGGCCGACACCGACTGCTCGGGGTAGGAGAACCGGGGGAGCACCCCCTCCACCCGCTCCCGGTCGTCCCCCACGGACAACCGCTCGTACCGCTCCGGAGGCAGGACGCTGTTGGCGCTGACCCAGCTCAGCAGGCCTGTACCGATCGCGACCAGCCCCAGGGCCAGGGCGGCCGGGACGGCCACGGCGGCCACCAGCCGACGCCGCGCGCGGTCGCGGGCCTCGGTGCGGGCACGGCGCGTCTCCGACTCCCCGGACTCCTCCGCCCCGCCCCCGGCACCGGGGTCGGGCACGGCCGCCCGTACGGCGAACCCCGCGCCCTCCTCCCGGCCCGCCGTGAAGCTCCCGCCGAGTTCCTCCACCAAGGCGCGCAGCCCGGCCAGGCCGGACCCGTTCCCGCTCCGCCCGGGCGGGACCGTCCGCACGGCCCCGGGCGGTCCGGTGTCCTCGACCGACACCCGGGTGCGGTCGGCCTCGCGGACCACCCGTACGGTCACCTCCGCCCCCGGCGCGTACTTGGCCGCGTTGGTCAGGGCCTCCTGGACCACCCGGTGCACGGCGCCGCCGCCCGGGGCGGAGGGGTCGGGGTCGGGGCCCTCCCGCAGCAGCCGGACCCGCATGCCCGCGTCCGAGGCGTGCTGCACCAGGGCCGCCACCGAACCGTCCGCACCGGGCCCGGAAGCGGCTTCGCCGAGGCCGTCACCGCGGTCCCCGTCCTCGCGCAGCACCCCGATGACCTCCCGCAGCCGCAGGTTGGCCTCGTGAGCGGCCGCGCGCAGCTCACCGGCGGCCCGGCCCTGCTCGGAGTCCTCCCGGGCGGTCATCTCCAGGGCCGCCGCGCGCACCGCGATCAGCGCCAGGTCGTGGCCCAGGGAGTCGTGCATCCGGGACGCGATCCGGGCCCGCTCCCGCAACCGGGCGCGTTCGGCCTCGGCCGCGCGGGTCCGCTCCATGCGCTCGGCGATCTCCCAGCCGCCCCGCCACATCTGGCGGTGCAGGCGCTGGTAGCGGCCGAACAGCCACGGGGCCAGCGTGCTCAGCGCGATGGTGAGGACGGCGCCCAGCCAGTCCACGGAGTCGGACAGGAACGCGCGGACGCCGGTGCCGGACACCAGCCCCGCCGACACGTGCAGGACGAGGGTGAACGAGCACGCCGCGACCACCGTCGCCACCACCGGGCGCACCCGTTCCGAGCGCAGGCCGGTGAGCAGGGCGAACACCGCCACGGCCAGCCAGGGGGTGATCGCTGTGGTCTCCACCAGCAGCAGGCCCGAGGCGGACAGTTGCAGGACCGCTCCGGTGAGCATGACACCCAGGGAGACCGGCGGCAGGGAACGGGACAGGGCCGCCGCGACGGCCAGGGCCAGCACCAGGAGGCACGCTTCGAGGACCGGCGGCCGATCGCGTCCCCCGAGGACCTCGATCGCCATCAACGTGCCGAGGGAGGTCCACAGCACGGCCTCCAAGACCGGACGGGCCCACCCGCGCGGTTCTCTCCGGATCTCCCGCATGGCCACAGGCTAGTCAGCGCTTCCCGGAACTCGGGGGCCTCAACGCGGGCCGAGGCCCTCGAAGAGCACCCCGACCATGTCCGCGAGCTTGGCGTCGACCTCCTCGGGGGAGGACGTGGCGGTGAGCGCGACCAGGCCGTGCATCGCGGCGGACACGGTCATCGTGACCGCCTCCGGGGTTCCGCCCGCGATCTCCCCGGCGGCCTGGGCGTCGAGGACGGGTCGCATCACCCGTTCGAGCAGCCGTCCCACGGCGGCGTACAACTGCTCGGAGACGTCGGGGTCGTGCTTGCGCGCGTACATGAGGTCGAGCAGCGCGGCGTGCTCCCCCGCGAACCCCACGTAGGCCCTGGCCAGGGCGAGGACACGGGTCCGCGCGTCACCCCCCTCGGGCGCCGCCGCCTCCAGGCACTCGGTCAGGCGCTCGAAACCGCTGAGGGCGAGCGCGTCCAGCAGCGCCTGCTTGTCCCGGAAGTGGCGGCCCGGCGCGGCGTGGCTGACCCCCGCCTCGCGGGCGATCTCGCGCAGGGACAGCGCGGCCTGCCCCCGTTCGGCCAGGGCGCGCTCGGCGTTGGCGAGCAGGACGGCGCGCAGGTCTCCGTGGTGATAGGGGCGGTCAACCATGGGAACCAGGATAGACGGGCGCCCCCGCGGCCCTCGTGGTCGTCATGGACAGCACGGGTGCGCTCGCCTACCGTGGCGCAATGGACACCACAGCGGTCAGCATCCCCGACCTCAGCGGCCGCACGGCGGTCGTCACCGGAGCCAACAGCGGCCTGGGCATCGAGACCACGCGCATCCTGGCCCGGGCGGGCGCGCGCGTCGTGATGGCCGTGCGCGACGTGGCCAAGGGGCGCGCCGAGGCCGCCGGAGTGCGGGGCGACACCGAGGTGCGCCACCTGGACCTGGCGGACCTGGCGTCCGTGCGCGCCTTCGCCGAGGCCTGGAGCGGAGACCTCCACCTGCTCATCAACAACGCGGGCGTCATGGCCGTCGCCAAGGGCGTGACCAGGGACGGGTTCGAGACGCAGTTCGGCGTCAACCACCTCGGCCACTTCGCCCTGACCAACCTGCTCCTGGAACACGTCACGGGGCGGGTGGTCACCCTCTCCTCCGGAATGCACCGCATGGCCCGGGGCATCGACTTCGACGACGTCAACCTGGACAGCGGCTACACGCCCTACCGGGCCTACAACCAGTCCAAGCTCGCCAACCTGCTGTTCACGCTGGAGCTCCAGCGCCGCCTGGAGGCGGTGGGCTCCCCGGTGCTCTCCACCGCCGCCCACCCCGGCTACGCGGCCACCAACCTCCAGAGCCACGGGGCCAACCCGGTGTCCAGGGCGGCCCTCATGCTCGGCAACAGGGTCCTCGCCCAGAGCGCCGCCAACGGCGCCCTCCCCACGATCTTCGCCGCCACCCAGGACGTGCCCGGCGCGGCCTTCGCCGGGCCCAAGGCCATGGGCGGCACGCGCGGCGCCCCCGCCCTGTCCAGCCGGAGCGAGGCCGCCTGGGACGGCCGCGCCGCCAAGCGCCTGTGGGCACTGTCGGAGGAGATGACCGGGGTGACCTTCCCGCTGCGGTCCTCCGACCCGGCCTGACCCGGGGAGCGCACCGGTACCGCTTGGCTTCGGATCGGAACGGCACACCTGCCCCGGGAGCGCGACGGTAGCGGCGACCCCGCCCGCCCCGCCCACCCGCGTCACACCGGCAGGGTGTGCGTTCAGCCCGGACCCGGTACCCGCCGACGAGCACTGTGAGTACGGGACCGGCGCGGGTGGAACCCCATGGTCCACACCCGCGCCGGTTCCGGTCGATGGTCCCTAGGGGTTCAGGACCAGCTCGTCCGTGGCGGCCGCGCGCACGGCCTCCTCGGTGACCGCGAACGGCAGGGTCTCGCCCCGGCTCCACGGCTCAAGCTGGTCGTCGTAGTTGGGGTGGAAGGCGTGTCCGGAGTTGCCGGTCAGGTGCACCCACGTCGACGCGTCGCGGTCGGCCAGGTCCACCACCATCCGCATCGAAGGCACCGCCGTGATCGCGTACCCCGAGGTCGGGTCCCAGCCCGTGGCGTTGACGATGCTGGCCCCGCCCGAGCTCTCCACCGGGCCCCGGTTGAACAGCCACTCGACCGGACCGATACCCGACGTTCCGAACGACTCGTGGGTCGCGGTCAGGGTGTGCAGGTCCCCCCAGCGCCAGTCGGCGGGGTCCTCTCCCAGCAGCTCGGTCAGCTCCCGCGCGGCGGCGTCCATCGCCGCGGCCAGCACCTCCTCGCGCCCGCTGGCCCCGGCGCCCCGCCACCAGTCCGAGTCCGGGTCCTCCAGCAGTTGCTCCACCACGTACATCCCGCGCGAGCTGCCGCTCATGGTCAGCGGCTCCAGCTCGTCGAACAGCAGCGGCAGCAGGTGGCGCCAGGTGGCCTGGTAGAACGCGGCCCCGGCGGAGTCGGTCCCGGTGAACATGTCCCATTCCCGAAGCTGCTCCTGGGCCCGGGCCGTGACCCCGTCGACGTCCGCCTCCAACAGGTGCGGCACGACCTCGACCGCGCCGCCGTGGAAGGAGTCCATGTGGATGCGCGACATGTCCTCACCGGTCACCGGCCCCTCGCCGATCGCCTCGGTGAGCAGGTCGTTGATCCGCTGCGACCGGTACCCGTAGTCCCAGTCGCCGGTGAGCATGTGCTCGTAGTCGCCGTCCACGACCGACTGGTTGGCGGTGACGATGAAGCCCGACTCGGGGTTGTACACGCTCGGCAGCTCCTCGAAGGGGAGGTACTCCTCCTCCCAGTCGTAGGCGGAGTCCCAGCCGGGCGCCGGGTAGCGGCCGTCGCCCTCGCCGCGCACCGGCACCAGACCGGGGGCCTGGTAGCCGATGTTGCCCTCGCCGTCCGCGTAGACGAGGTTCTGCGCGGGGACCTCGAACCGGCTGGCCGCCTCCCGGAAGTCGTCCCAGCCGCGGGCCCGGTTCATCGCGAAGATCGAGTCCGCGGTCCTGCCCGGCTGGAGCGCGGTCCACCGCAGGGCGACGGCGTACTCGCCCTCCTCAGCGCCCTCCAGCTCCGGTTCCTCCGCCAGCGCCTCCAGGTTCGCGCCCGCGGCGGTGTCGGACAGCAGCGGCCCGTGGTGGGTGGAGCGCACGACGATGTCGACGTCCTCGCCGCCCGCGACCCGGACGGTCTCCTCACGGGTCTCCAGCGGCCGGGTCCGGCCGTCGACCACGTAGCCGTCGCCCTCGATCCGTTCCACGTACAGGTCCATGACGTCGGGGTTGAGGTTGGTGAACCCCCACGCGATCGACTCGTTCTGCCCGATGATCACACCGGGCAGGCCGGAGAAGCTGAAGCCGCTGACGTCGTAGGGGCACGCCTCGGTGAGCTCGGTGCAGTGCAGGCCGATCTGGTACCAGGTGGAGGGCATCGACGCGCCCAGGTGGGGGTCGTTGGCGAGGAGGGGCAGCCCGCTCTCGGTGTGCTCGCCGCCGACCACCCACGAGTTGGACCCCAGGTCGGGGCTGGTGCTGGGCCCGAGCATCGGGGGCAGGGAGGCCGCGGTGTCGGCCACCCCGGTCAGCGCGGAGACGGCCTCCCCGGGCAGTTCGGGGGCGCGCCGCTCGTCGGCCTCCCGCAGGTCCGCCTCGTCGGAGTCCTCGGAACCCCCGTCGGCCCCGGCCTGACCGTGCTCGTCGGTGCCGGTGATGGGCAGGTGCTCCTCGTAGGGGTAGGCCGGGTAGAGCTCCTCGATCCGCTCGCGGGTCAGCCCGGCGTCGAGCAGTCGGGCGCGCTCGGTCTCCTCCGTCATGTTGCCGCCCAGGTCCCAGGCCATGGCCTTGAGCCACGCGAGGCTGTCGACCGGCGTCCACTCCTCGATCTCGTGGCCGCCGTTGAGCACGGAGAGCAGCCCGTACTCCAGGCTGGCCCCGGTGCCGTCGTTCCCGGCCAGCCAGGCGTTGACCCCGGCCGCGTAGGAGCCGAGGTGGGCCCGCGTCTCCGGGGCGAGCAGCTCGTACTCCTGCTCGGCCACATGCCGCCAGCCCATGGTGCGCAGGTAGACGTCGGTGTCCACCTGGTCGGGGCCGAACAGCTCGGCGGTGCGCCCGGCCGTGACGTGGCGGCGGAAGTCCATCTCCCAGAAGCGGTCCTGGGCGTGCGTGAAGCCCTGCGCCATGAACAGGTCGTGGGTGTTGTCCGCGTAGACGTGGGGGACGCCGTGCTCGTCGCGCAGCACGGTGACGGAGGACTCCAGCCCCGGGAGCGGGAGTTCTCCGGAGGTCTCCGGGAACGACCTCCGGACGGTCCATATCCCCAGGAGCGCGCCGACCAGGGCCAGCACCACGACCGCGGCGAGGAAGCCCAGAAGTACGCGAACAAGGACACTCTTACGCATTACACCCATGGCGGAACCCTAGGGTGTCCGCTGTCACAGTCTCCAGGGGCGGAGGGTCACACGGACCCAATTGTTACCAACTGGTAGGTGGCGGAGAGCCGAACGGGCGGCTGACACGAAGCACCTGGTCAGAAGCGGACAGCCGCCCGGTTGGATCCGTGCTGTCCGCAACTGGTCGGCCCCCTTGCGGCACAGGCCGTGCGCGCCGCACCGTGCAGGGCGGCGCCCGTGGTGGGCGCCGCCCCCTCCCTCCGGCTGTGGACAGCTCCGGTCCGGCACGGCGGAACCGCGCTCCGGAACGCTTCCCCAGCGCGCTCCGAGCCGTTTCCGCACCGCGTCCCGGGTCGGCTCCACGCCAAGCCTTCGTCAACACTCCGTCCCGCTCGCGGTGACACGAGGCGGTGTCCTGGAAGCCGGGCGTCCCGTCTGGCAGCCTCGAACGCGCCGTCGATGCTCTGGGGGGATACGCGATGGACATGCCCGTGGTGAACTCGTGCCAGGTGGACGCCTGCGCCTACAACACCGACCACTCCTGCCACGCACTGGCCATCACCGTGGGAAACTCCTCCCACGCCCAGTGCGACACCTTCTTCGACGCCGGTGACCAAGGCGGCGACCCCGTCGCCACGGGCCAGGTCGGCGCCTGCAAGATGTCGAACTGCGAACACAACGTCCAGTTGGAGTGCCAGGCCCCGGCCATCTCCGTCGGGTACGTGCACCAGCAGGCCGACTGCCTCACCTACGCGCCCGCCTGAGCGGCGCCGCGCACCGGCCCACTCCGCGGCCCCGGGCACCAAGCCCGGGGCCGCTCCGCGTTCCGGCCCGGTGTCCGGGGCCTTCCGTGCCGTCCCTCAGACCCTCCGGCCCGCCTCCGCTGCCTCGCGGCGCAGCCGCTCCACGACCAGCGCCGCAGGATCGTCGCCGGCCGCCCGGAACCCCTCTCCCGCCCACAGCGCCATCCCGCCGGGGTCCCCGGCCCGGGCGGCGGCCGCGCGCAGCGGCTTCGTCATGTGGTGGATCTCGGGGTAGGCGTAGGGCTTTCGCTGGTGCTCGGCGATGAACCTGTTGGCCAGACCCCGCGCCGGACGCCCGGTGAAGGCCCACGTCACGGCCGTCCCGGTGTACGCGGGATCGGCCAGCGCGGCCTTGTGGACCGGGTTGGCGCCGCTCTCGGGGCAGCGCAGGAACGCCGTGCCCAGTTGCATGGCGGCGGCGCCGGCGTCCAGGGCCCCGGCCACGTCGGTCCCGGTCATGATCCCCCCGGCGGCGATCACCGGCACCTCCACCGCGCCGACCACGTCCGCCAGCAGCTCCCGCAGCGGCAGACCGCCGTCCCCGACAGGGTCGAACGAGCCGCGGTGGCCCCCGGCCTCCGCGCCCTGCGCGCACACCCCGTCGGCCCCGCACGCCACGGCCTCGCGCGCCTCCCCGGCCGTGGTCACGGTGACCACGGTTGCACTGCCCGCCGCGCGCAGCCGTTCCAGTACGGCGGCCTCCGGACAGCCGAAGGTGAAGCTCACCACCGGCACGGCCGCCTCCGCCAGCAGGTCGATCTTGGCCGCCCACGCGTCGTCGTCGTGCACCGGGGCGCCGACCGGCGTCCCGTACCGCTCGGCCTCGGACTCCAGGTCGGAACGGTAGGACGCCGCGACCTCGGGGTCGGAGGGCGGGCCCGGCACGAACACGTTCACCCCGAACGCGCCGACCCCGGCGTCGCGCACCGCCCCGATCCGGTCGGCGAGGGCCTCGGGGGACAGGTACCCGGCGGCGAGGAAACCCGTTCCGCCCGCTCCCGCCACGGCCGCCGCCAGCGCGGGCGTGGCGGCCCCGCCCGCCATGGGCGCCTGTACGATCGGGCGCTCCCGCAGAAGCTCTGCCAGGCTCATGGTCCCTCTCCCCGTCCTCGGCCGCTCCGGCGAAGGCGCGGCGGCGTCCCCGTCCCCGGCGTCCCCGTCCCCGGCGTCCCCGTCCCCGGCGGCTCCGGGCGGGGTCCGGCCGCCCCGCGGCACCCGCGGGCGCACCGCTGACCGGACCGCGCCTCCCGTGTCCGGGAAATGCTACCGCCGCGCGTTCTCCGGAGTTCGACCGCACCCGCCCCGAAACGCGATACAGCGGTAGGCCCGGAGGTTTCCGTGACATGGGACACGATGATTATCCGGGGCGGGGAAAGGGCGGAGTGTCTTTTCCTTTCCGTTCCGCCGGGAAAGGTCCGCGGACGGTGTCTCCGATATCCGTGCTTTCCGCCCGGGGTCCGCCCCTTCGGTCCGCTACCCGCCGGTCCCGTCCAGTTCCGGTTCGTCCGGGGAGCCCTCGTCCTCGTCCGCGCCCCCGGCGGACCGCGTCGACTCCGGGAACCGCCGTGACAGCGCAACGGTCGCCAGGGCCGCGGCCGCCCCGAACCCGACCACGGCCGTCACCGTCCATTCCAGCCCGAGCAGCTCCCACAGCCACCCGAACGCCAGCACGGTCAGCATCCTCACCGCGTTGCCCACCATCCCCAACATCGCGGCCATGGTGTTGCGGTTGGCGTCGGAGAACATCGTCTGCTGCCACACGTGCGACAGCACCACGGCCAGTCCCAACAGGAACTCCGCCGCCATCAGCCCCGCCACCAGCGGCACACCCCCGTGCGCAGCCAGCACCAGGGGCAGGCCCGAGGACGCCGCGAAGACGGGTCCCCACACGTGCGGCCGACCGCGTCCCACGAACCGCGAGCACGCCGAACCCGCCGCCATGGCCGCCATCATCAGCAGCAGCACCAGGCCGTTGAGCCGCACGTCCGCACCGTGCTCGGCCGCGAGCATCGGCTGCCAGGAGAGCACGAGGGCCGCCAGCCCGGACACCGACGCCGTCGACAGGGCCACCAGCGGCACGAAACGCCTGCTCGCCACCAGCACGGCCGACTCCCGGACGATCGCGGTGAGCGGGCGCCCCGACTGGCCGGGGGAACGGGGGAAGCACACCGGGGCCAGCAACGCCAGCGCCACCAGCACCGCGCCGCTCACCAGCACCAGGGAGTCCGCGGGAAGCCAGGTGCCCGCCACCATCACCGAGGCCGCGCCCAGCACCGCGCCGCTGTTGCCCGCCACCTGGACGAAGCGCACCGTCCGAGCGATCCGCGCGGGGCGGTCGCGGTCGCCGATCCGGTTCACCACGAGCGCGACCAGCGTCCCCGACTGGAGATGGAAGCCGACCGCCCACAGGTACATGGACGCGAGCGTCAGCGCGAGCCCGTCCGCGTACCCCAACAGCACGAAACCCGCGCCCCACACGGCGAGCCCCACCGCCAGCAGCCTGCGGTGGCCGTAGCGGTCGCCGAGCGCGCCGCTGGGCGCCTCCACCAGCAGGGCCACCAGGTTCGCGGAACCGAGCATCAGCCCCAGCAGCCACGGGTCCGCCCCGCGCCCCAGGAGGATCGTGACGAAAACCGCGCCGAAAAGGAAATCGGCCGAAGAGCCGAGGAGCGCGAACGAGGTGTAGCGCAGGAACAATGACGATTCGGCGGTTCTCTCCACGGGCATGGGCGTTTTCCTGATCGGGGAGGGTCGCGGCTCCGTGAGCCCCGTGACGGAGGTGGAATTCACGGTTCCGGAGGGAAATTCCGCCCAAGCTAGCACGCGCCTTCCGGGGCGGCCACGGCTTTTCCCGCGCCCCGCGCCCCGCGCCCTACGCGCCGCGCGACGCGGCGATCACCCGGCATCCCCGCGACCGGTGACGACCGCCTGCGCGGAGCCCGGCTTCGCGGAACGAGGCCGCGACCACGGCTGTCCCGTGCGGTCACGTCCGCGAAGAATGCGGCCCGCTCCTCAGCCCAGGGCGTCGGCGAGGGCGGCGGCCAGGACCGGCACGCTCGGATGCCGGTCCCCGCGCGGCCACACCAGGCCGAGGGACGACTCCGGCAGACCGTCGACCGGGACGAGGACGAGCCCGTCCCGGTCGGCGTGGTCCGCGACGTCGCCGCTCAGCAGCATGGCCCCCCTTCCGGTCGCGACCTGGGAGAACCCCTCCCGCAGGGTGTCCACTCCGGTCTCGTGGCGGATGGCCCTGCCCAGGGGTGTGACGGTGGGCGCGTGGACGCGCAGCCAGTGGTCGGGGGTCCGCCGGACCGGGATGAGCGAGACCCGGGCCATGTCCTCGATCCCGACGCCCGCCCGCGCGGCGAGGGGGTGGTCGGCGTGCAGTGCGAGCCGCTGCGGTTGCCGGGAGAAGACCGCGCCCACGACCAGGTCCAGTTCGCGCACCGGCAGCAGGACGACGGCGGCGTCGACCTCGCCCTCGCGCAGGGGGCCGAACGGGTCCGAGTGCGCCGTCTCCACGATCCGCACCCGCGTGCCGGGCTCGCGCTCCTCGAAGGCGCGCACCGCCTCGGCCACCGGGCCGTGCACCTTGCCCCGGAACCCGAGACGGACCGTGGACGGACCGCCGTGGGCGCGGTCGCGCGCGCCGTCCACCGCCGCCGCGAGTTTCTGGTAGGCGGGCCGCAGGGTGTCGAGGAACTCCTCGCCGAACCGGGTGAGGCACGGGCGCGGGCCCGCGCGGTCCACGAGAGGGACGCCGATCCGGTCCTCCAGGGAGCGCAGCAGACGGTCCGCGGTCTCCGCGGGGACGCCCAGCCGTGCCGCGGCGTGTGCGGGGTGCGGTTCCTCGGCCAGGACGAGGAAGCACTCCAGCTCCCGGATCTCGATACCCCGCAACCGGCACGTCCCCCTCGTCCTCGCCGACACGGCGCCCGCCGACCCGGCACACGCCGGGGCGGAGGGCACTTCTCATGGAAGCACGGGACGCCCGCCACACGGCTGACCGGCTCACGTGCGGTCGAGGACGTGTCGGGGGACGGGATCCGCCGGGTGCGGCGCGCGCGTGTCCGCGGGGGGACGACGACACCCCTCGGGTCGCGACCCGCGACCACCGCCCGGACCCGTCCGTTCGGGCCGCCGCCTCCCTCCGGGGGCGGGAACGGGCACCGGATACGCTCGGCGCGACAGCGACTTCCGGGAGGTACCACCATGTCAGCGACCGCCGTCGTCACCGGGGCCAGCAGCGGGATCGGGGCCGCCACCGCGCGCGGCCTCGCCGAGCGGGGCTACGCCGTGGTCCTGGTCGCACGCCGCGCCGACCGGATCGAGGCGCTGGCGAAGGAACTTGCCGGTGAGGGCCGCAGCGCCCGAGCCCACGTCCTCGACGTCACCGACAGGGCCGCCGTCGACGCCTTCGCCGACTCCCTGGCCTCGTGCGAGGTCCTGGTCAACAACGCGGGCGGCGCGATCGGCACCGAGACCGTGGCCGCGGGCGCTCCCGCCGACTGGCGCGCCATGTACGAGGTCAACGTCATCGGCGTGCTCAACATGACCCAGGCCCTGCTGCCCAAGCTGATCGCCAGCGGGGACGGCACCGTTCTGGTCGTCTCCTCAACGGCGGGCCACACGGCCTACGAGGGCGGCGGCGGGTACGTGGCCGCCAAGCACGGAGCGCACAGCCTGGCCGCCACGCTGCGCCTGGAGCTGTGCGGCGAACCGGTGCGCGTGCTGGAGATCGCGCCGGGCATGGTCAGGACCGAGGAGTTCGCCCTCAACCGCATGCGCGGGGACTCCGGGGCCGCCGACGCCGTCTACGCCGGTGTGCCCGATCCGCTGAGCGCCGAGGACGTCGCCGACACCATCGTGTGGGCGGTCACGCGGCCCCCGCACGTGAACATCGACCTGCTGGTGGTGCGCCCGCGCGCGCAGGCCGCCCAGCACAAGGTCCACCGTGTTCAGCGGGGGGAG
This sequence comes from Nocardiopsis sp. RV163, assembly GCF_001029525.1. NCBI lineage: Bacteria > Bacillati > Actinomycetota > Actinomycetes > Streptosporangiales > Nocardiopsidaceae > Nocardiopsis > Nocardiopsis sp. RV163. Next base: position 12,668 of record NZ_LEKI01000141.1, read on the forward strand.
TCCTGACGGGCCGACCGGAACCGTAGCCGGTGTGACACGAGGGGTCTGGGCCCTGTCCCGGCGGGGCGGGCGGGGCCGCGCGCCGCCCGGGTTCCGTAGGGCTCAGGCCCGCGTGCCGCCGGGCGCGCAGTCGGCGCGGTCGCGGTGGTCGGTCGTTGACGTGGAGCGTCACCGGGTGCGGCTCCGCCGCTTCGCCCCGGGGGATCGTGCTTCCAGTCGTGTCGCCCCGCCTGCGGATCCCCGGGGGGCCGACGGCGGTGCCGTCATGTGAGGTGTCCACGGCGGCGAGGCGGCCCCGGCCGGTTCCGGGGGCCGGGGCCGGGCGGCCCCGCGCCCCGGAGGGGCCGCCCCGAGGGGGGACGGCCCGTGTCCGGGCGGGGCCGCGCGGAGCCCGCGGGTCAGGCGTCCGTCAGGCGTCCAGTTCCCGGGACAGCATCTCGACCAGCTCGTCCAGGACCTTGTCCGCGTTCTCCTGCTCCTCGCAGGACAGGGTGACCGTCTCGCCGTGCTTGGCGCCCAGCGCCATCACGGCGAGCACGCTGCGGGCGTCCACGGGGTCCTGGCCCTCGCGGGCGATCTTGACGGGCAGGCCGGTGCCGTTGACGGCCTGGACGAACAGGCTGGCGGGGCGGGCGTGCAGGCCGAGCTGGGAGGCGATGGCCACGGTGCGCTGGGGCATGTCAGTCCTAGGAGAAGTCGTCGGGAGATCGTCGTGTGGGCGGGGAGGCCCGGTTCAGAGCGTGTCGACCGGCAGTTGCGGGTCGGGGTCGGCCACCGCGGTGATCGCGTCGGCGGCCACGTCGTCGGGGGAGGGGACGGTGGTTCCGGGGAGGGAGACGGCGGCCGTCCCCCACGCCACGGCGTGCCGCAGCCGGTCCTCGGGGGAACCGTCCGCGCCCAGGAACCCGGCCAGGGCGCAGTCGCCCGCGCCCACCGTGCTGCGCGTGCGGACCCGGGGCCCGCGCGCCCACCAGGTGTGCTCGGGGTCCACGAGTATCGCACCGTGGCCCCCCAGCGTCACCAGGGCGGAGCCGTTGCCCCACCCCAGGACCTCGCGGGCGGCCTCGGTGACCGCGCCCACGGTGGTCAGTTCCCGGCCGATCAGCTCGGCCAGCTCCTCGTGGTTGGGCTTGAGCAGGGACACCGACCCCGCGCGGGCCGCGGCCTCCAGCGGCTTGCCGGAGGTGTCCAGTGCCAGCGGGACCCCGTAGGAGGCGGCCAGTTCGGCGACGCGCACGTACAGGTCGTCGGGGGAGCCTGAGGGGAGGCTGCCGCTGGCCACCATCCACGCGGGGCCCCGGTCCAGCTCGCTCTCCAGGGCGGAGAGCAGGGCGTCGGTCTCCTCGGGGGAGAGCACGGGCCCGGGTGCGTTGAGCTTGGTGGTGGTGCCGTCGTCCTCGGTGACGGCGATGTTTCCCCGCGTCTCGCCCTCGATGGGTACGGCGACGCAGGGCAGGTCCCCGAGCAGGGTGGTCAGCTCGGCGCCTCCGCCGCCGCCCACGGGGAGTACAGCACGTGTGGGCACGCCCGCACGGCGCAGCGCGCGGGAGACGTTGACGCCCTTGCCGCCCGCCTGCGCGCGGGTGGAGCCCACGCGCAGGACCTCACCGCGGGTCAGATGACTGACCTCCAGGGTGTGGTCCACGCTCGGGTTGGGGGTGAGGGTCAGGATCATGGGTGCTCTTTTCGAGGTGGCTGCGCCCGGCCCGGTCCGGATGTGGGACTACCTTTGATTATGTGTGTTTGCCTGCGTGTGTCAATGCTGTTGTGCCCTGGTTTCCGGTTTTGGCCACTGTCGGTCACGGGGCCCGGGGGCTCGCGTCACCGGTGCCCCGGTGTGCGGACGCAGTCGGGGCGTGATGAAACACTCCTGGTGGTCCGGGCGGACAGTAGGGGCTTCGCTGCGAGCGGTGTTGCTGGGATATTGGTTCAAGGTACCTCTTGTGTGTCCCAGGCAACACCATTAAACTCACAGAAAACCACACCGAAACACAGGTGATCCAACATGTACGCGGAAGAGCGCCAGAAGGCGATCCTCGAACGCGCCCGGCGGGACGGCCGGGTCGACGTGACGGGGCTCGCCGCGGAGTTCGACGTCACGTACGAGACCATCCGACGCGACCTCACGGCACTCGAACGCCACGGGGTCCTGCGCAGGGTCCACGGTGGCGCGATCCCCGTCGAGCGGCTGGGCTTCGAGCCCGCCCTCAATGTGCGCGACTCCGTCATGACGCAGGAGAAGGAGCGCATCGCCAAGGCGGCTCTCGCCGAGCTCCCCGAGGAGGGCGCCATCCTCCTCGACGCCGGGTCCACCACCGGGCGCCTGGCCGAGCAGTTGCCCGTCGACCGCGAACTCACCGTCGTCACCAACTCCCTGTCCATCGCCCTCACGCTCGCCCCCCGTACACACATCAACCTCATGCTGCTCGGCGGGCGCCTGCGCACCCGCACCCAGGCCACCGTCGACGCCTGGGCGCTGCGCTCCCTCGCCGAGTCCTACGTCGACGTCGCCTTCATGGCGGCGAACGGGATCTCCACCGAACGCGGGCTCACCACACCCGATCCCGCGGAGGCGGAGGTCAAGCGGACCATGATCGCCTCGGCCCGCCGCTGCGTCCTGCTCGCCGACCACACCAAGGTCGGCAACGACCACTTCGCCCGTTTCGCCGCGGTCGAGGACCTCGATCTGGTCATCACCGACACCGGTCTCGCCAGCGGTCTCGCCGACGAACTGGAGGCCGCCGGACCCCGGGTCCAGGTGGTCTGACCACGGCGGGACTCCGAGCGGGGCGGTTCCACACGGTGGAACCGCCCCGCTCGGAGT
>NZ_LEKI01000142.1:0-15370 GCF_001029525.1 Nocardiopsis sp. RV163
GGCAGGGGCTGGGGGTCGTCGTCCAGGAGGTAGGCGTACTCGGTGCCGGGCCCGGCGTCCTCGACTCGGACGCGCCACCAGCCGTCGTCGTCGGGCCGCATGGGGACGTCGCACTCCGCGGCGCCTTCGCGCTGCGCCGTGCCGTACAGGCGCAGGCGGACGCGTTCGCGGTGGGGCGCCCACACGGCGAAGTCGCCGCGGACGCCGACACCCGGGACGGCGGGGGCGACGAGGGCGTCGGACGTGGTCGGGGTGGTCTGGGCTCGTTTCACGCAGGGTGGTCTACCCGGCTCGCGCGCCCGCCATCCGCGGCTGCCGGTGTTGCCCGGACCTGCCCGTTTCGCTCAGCGGAGCGGCCGGTAGACGTGCAGGCGCACCGACGCCGTGACGGCCGCGGGTTCGGGCAGGGCGGCGATGCGGGCGCGCAGGTCCCCGGCGTCGACGTGGCGTGCGCTGGGCCCCATGCCGACGACGGTCGCGGCGTCGGCGCGGTCCAGGTCCATGGTGAAGCGCAGGTCCTCGGCCCCGGCGGGGGCGAAGTGCCCGTGCAGCGAGTCGGCGAGGCGCTCGTCCTTGCGCGGGTCCACCTCCAGCAGGCCCAGCGGTCCGCGCAGTTCGGCCAGGTGGTCGGCGGCGGGCACGAGGACCAGCAGCACCCCGTCTGCGCGCAGGACGCGGTGGAACTCGGCGGCGTTGCGCGGCGCGAACACGTTGAGCAGGGCGTCCGCGGAGCCGCCGCGCAGCGGCAGGCCCCGCCAGGCGTCGGCGGTCACGGCTCCGCCGCGCTCGTGCGCCCTGGCCGCCTTGCGGGCGGCGAACTTGGAGGCGTCGGCGGTCAGCCCCACGGCGTGGGGCAGGGCCTCCAGCACCCGGGTCAGGTGGCGCCCGGTCCCGCCGCCGATGTCGGCGACCAGGGGTGCGGGCGCGGTGAGCTCGCGGGCCAGGGCGTTGACCAGGGCGTCGGAGATCGGGTCGTGGTGCCCCGCCTCCTGGAACCGGAGGCGGTCGGCGACCATCTCACGGCTGTCTCCGGTCCCGGGCGGCGTGGCTCCGGTGAGCAGGCTCGCATACCCCTCCCTGGCCACGTTGAAGCTGTGCCCGGCGCCGCAGGAGAGCCCGCGCTCGACCGGGTCGAGCCCGTTGCCGCAGGCGGGGCAGGCCAGGGCAGCCGCGACGGCCGCGGGCATGCGCATCCTGGGGCCGGTGGTGTGTGGGGTGTCGGTACGCGCCATGATCGCGGCAAGCCTACCCGCCGCCGCGCGCCGCCGTCCGCGACCGGGACGCACCTCACTCCCGGGTCAGGACCGCCACCGGGTACCGGTCGAGGACCTCGGCCAGGTGCGCCAGGGTGAGCCCGTCGGCGCTGTCGGGCGCCACGGCCCGACCCGTGAGCCGGTCGGTCCAGTTCCCCGGCCCCGAGGGCAGCGCCACGACCGTGTCCGCCCAGCCCCCCGCGTCGGCCAGCCCGATCGGCAGCCGGGTGGCGACCACCGCCAGATCGGGCCGGTCTGCTCCGGCCGAGGTCCGCGCGAAGGCCAGGGCGTGCTCCCGGGCCGGGCCGGAGGCGGTGAGCGGCAGGTAACCCGCGGGGCGCAGCTCGCGGCGCGTGCGCAGGCAGGCGCGGACCAGGTGGAGCTTGGCCGCGCCGGTGGCGTCCACCGGCGGGCGCCAGCCGTCCTCGATCCGGGTCAGCAGGTCCGCGCGGGCCTGGTGGTCCACGGGCCTGCGGTTGTCGGGGTCGACCAGGGACAGGTCCCACAGCTCGGTGCCCTGGTACAGGTCCGGGACACCCGGGCCGAGCAGCTGCACGGCCTTCTGGCCCAGGGAGTTGCTCCATCCGGCCTCGCGCACCGACTCCACCACGGAGGCCACCTCCCCGCGCAGGGCCCTGTCGCCCAGCACCCGCGCGGGCCAGGAGCGGACGCGGTCCTCGAAGTCGGGGTCCGGTTCGGTCCAGGATGTGCCCAGCCGCGCCTCACGGGCGGCCTTGAGAAGGTAGTCGGACAGGCGTTCCTCCCCGATGGGCCAGGCGCCGACCAGGGTCTGCCACCCCAGGAGGTTGAGCGCGGGTTCGGGCAGGGCGCACCGCACGGTCCAGCGGCGCACGGCCTCGGCGAAGGGTTCGGCCACCTCCGACAGGGCGGCCAGACGGGCGCGCACGTCCTCGGAGCGCTTGGTGTCGTGCGTGGACAGGGCGGTCATGGTGTGCGGCCGGGCGGCCTCGCGGCGGGCCGCGCCGTCGTGGAACTCGCGCGGTGCGACGGCGAAGTCGGCGGGGTCCCCGCCCACCTCGTTGAGGGCGACGAACCTGGTGGTGCGGTAGAAGGCCGTGTTCTCGGTGCCCATGGCCACGACCATCCCGCTGGTCTGCTGGATGCGCCGCGCGGCCTCGCCCCGGGGGTCGCGGCGCACCCGCAGGTCGATGGCCTCCAGGTCGTGGGCCAGGTCGGGTCGGCGCTCCGCGGCGGCCTCCACCGCCCGGGCCCAGTCGCGCTCGCCCTCGGGCAGGTAGGAGCGGTACACGTCGAAGGCGCACAGCAGCTCGGCCACGGCCTCCTCGCGGCGGCGCACCGCCTCGGGCGAGGGCGCTTCCCGCCCGCGTCCGGGCCGGGGCGGCAGCAGGGCTGCGATGCGCCGCACCTCGGTGCGCAGCAGCTCGGCGGCGGCGTGTCGGCGGGCCAGCAGGTCGGCCTCGGCGACGTCCACCTCCACCCCCTGGTCGAGGGCGAGGGTGGTGAGATCGGCCTCACCGGAGGGGTCGACGAAGACGCCGCAGAGCTCGCGCAGGGCGTCGTACCCGGTGGTTCCGGCCACCGGCCAGGACTGCGGCAGACTCTCGCCGGGGGCGAGGATCTTCTCCACCACGACCCAGCCGCCGAAGCGCTCGGCGAGGCGGCGCAGATAGCCGCCGGGGTCGGTGAGACCGTCCACGTGGTCCACCCGCAGCCCGTCGAGCTGGCCGAGCTCGGCCCAGCGCAGGATCTCGGCGTGGGTGGCGTCGAAGACACCGGGTTCCTCCACCCGCACGGCGGCCAGCTCGCTCACGTCGAAGAACCGGCGATAGGTGAGTTCGCCGTCGCCGCGCCGCCAGGACACCAGCCGGTAGTGCTGGCGCTCGTGCACCGCCTCGACGGAGTCGCCGGGCTCGTGGGTGCCGGGGGCGAGCGGGTAGCGCTTGTCGTGGTAGGCCAGGCAGCCGTCCGCGAGGACGAGGTCGGACAGGGCGGCCCGTCCGCCGTCGCCGTCGTCGCCCAGCACGGGGACGAGCACGGGTCCGGCGTCGAAGTCGATGTCGAAGCAGCGCGCGTACACCGAGTCCCGGCCGTGGGCGAGGACGTCCCACCACCAGCGGTTGGCGTCGGCGCGCACCACGGACATGTGGTTGGGGACGATGTCGGCGACCACGCCCATGCCCAGCTCGTGCGCTTTGGCGGCCAGGGCCTCGCGGGCGGCGTCTCCGCCCAGTTCGGGCGAGACCCGGGTGGGGTCGACCACGTCGTAGCCGTGCTGGGAGCCCGGCGCGGCGGCGAGCACCGGGGACAGGTAGACCGCCCCGGCTCCCAGTCGGTCCAGGTAGTCGAGCAGTTCCGCGGCGTCCTCCAGGGTGAACCCGGGGCGCAACTGGAGGCGGTAGGTTGACGTCGGAGCGGTGGACGTGTCGTGCGTGCTCATCACGCATCTACCCGTGCCCGTACCGTCCGCGTGTCATGCACGCCGGCCCGCGTGAGCGCCGTGCCACACGGGGCTGCCTTGGAGGTGGTGGTCCGCCGGTGGTTAAATTCTTCGGCGGTGCTCCATCACCAGCGACGACCTCCCGTTCGGGGACGCGCGGCGGTGAACGCAGACCAGGACCACCGACACCGACGAAGGGGATAGAAGCAGTCGTGCTCCCGTCCAACAAGCGCACCAAGACCGGCGTCCTCCGCCACGGCGGGGCCTCCAAGGGGGTCTCAGCGTCGGCCGCGCTGGTCGGCCTGCTGCTGGCAGTGACCGCCTGCGGCAGCGACCAGGCCGTTCCGGACAGCGCCGCGCCGGAGGTTCCCGAGGGCCTGGAGTGCTTCTCCGGCAGCCTCTCGGGGGCCGGTTCCAGCGCCCAGGAGAACGCGATGACGACCTGGATCGCCGGTTACCAGTCCGCCTGCGACGACGCGCGCGTCTACTACAACTCGATCGGCTCGGGCGGCGGGCGCAGCCAGTTCATCGACGGCGCGGTGGCCTTCGCCGGGACCGACGCGGCGATGGACCCGGACGAGAACGCCGACGCCGGGGAGCGGTGCGGCGGCTCCGACGTGGTCAACCTGCCCGCCTACGTGATCCCGATCGCGGTGGTGTTCAACCTGGAGGGCGTCGACTCGCTCAACCTGCGCCCGCAGACGCTGGCCAAGATCTTCAACCAGGAGATCACGCGGTGGAACGACCCCGAGATCGCCGAGGACAACCCGGACGCGGACCTGCCGGACATGGCGATCACCCCGGTCAACCGCTCCGACGACTCGGGCACCACGGAGAACTTCGCCAACTACCTCAGCGCCGCGGCGCCCGACGCCTGGCCGCACGAGCCGAGCGGGCAGTGGCCGCTCACCCCGCGCGAGTCGGCGCAGGGCAACAGCGGTATCGCCGACACGGTCGAGCGGGCCGAGGGGGCCATCGGCTACGTGGAGATGTCGCACGTGCACGGCATGTCCACGGTGGACATCGGCGTCGGCGGCGAGTTCGTGGAGATCTCCCCCGAGGCCGCCGCCCAGGTGGTCGCCGAGTCCCCGCAGCGCGAGGACAACCCCAGCGAGTACGACCTGGCACTGGACCTGAACTACGGCACCACCGAGGCGGGCAGCTACCCGCTGGTCCTGGTCAGCTACGAGGTCGTGTGCCTGGACTACCCCGACGACGGCCAGGCCGAGCGGGCCAAGTCCTTCCTGCGCTACGTGGTGAGCCCCGAGGGGCAGTCGGCCGCCTCCGAGGAGACCGGGTCGGCCCCGGTCAGCGACGCCCTGCGCGAGAAGCTCCTGGAGTCGATCGCCGCCGTCAGCTGAGCGGTCCCGCCCGCGCGGAGCTGACCCCGCGGTTCGGGCGGCCCCGGGGCCGCCCGGACCGCGGGAACGGAAGTCACGGGCACGCCGCCTCGGCGGCGTGCCCGTCGCACGCGCGGCGTCGGGTACCTTGAGTACCGGCCGCGTCGCCCTCGGTCATCCCCGGGATGCGGGGGCGCTCGGCGGGGTCCGCCCGCTCTCCGGGTCGATGTCTTCCCCCATCTGCCCGGTCGCGGTCGGACCCCGGGAGGCGGTCAGCCGCGCTCGCGGCGCAGCCTCCGGCGGGCCCTCGCCCAGCCCGAGCGCAGCCAGCCGCCGGACCGCGCGGGGCCGGCGGGCTCCCGCCCCGCCTCGTGCTCCCGTGTGCCGCACTCCCCCGCCGGATGTTCCTCCGGTCTCGGGGAGGAGGCGGCCACCTCCGCCGGTTCGGGTTCGGTGCGCGGGGGCGGCGGCACCGAGCGGTACAGCGACAGGTCGGTCAGCGTCTCCTCCCCGGCGTGGATCCGGTAGCGGCCGTGCAGGGCGGCGACCACGTCGCCCAGGTCCTCGTCCTCCCCGCGGACCCGCAGGGCCCGGGCCAGCGCGCGGGTGCGCCACAGCCGCACCCCGGCGTCGCGGGTGGGCGAGGCGGCGGGGAAGAGTTCGGTGAGCCCCGCTCGGGCGCGCTCGGCGCTGGCCAGCAGGCGCGACAGTGCCACCTGGCCCAGTCCCCAGGCGACAGGGACCTGGAGCAGGAACGGGGAGGGGAACCCGGTGCGGGGCGCGGACGTGGCGAAGGAGATCCGGGGTTCGCGAAGGTAGTTCGCCTGGATCAGCCGCAGGTCCAGGTGGGGTCCGCCGATGTCGCGCTGGGCCCGGCCGTCCACCGCACGCAGCCGCCGCGCCCCGCGCGCGGAGGCGCCGCCCTCCTCGGCGCCGTCCCAGTCGGCGACCAGAGTCAGGGCCAGGTCGGTCTCGGCGCTGTCCAGGAGCCGGTCCACGCAGCCGCGGACGAGGTCGTAGGGCGCGCCGGAGACCTCGACCACGGCGTGCACGAGCGGGATGCGCCGCCGGTGGGCCGGGACCCGCTCGCGATAGGCGTGCGGGTGCGGCATGAACTCGGCGAGGACCTCGGTGCGGAAGCGTTCGGAGGGCAGCCGGGTGCGCGCGGTGCCCGCGCGGCCCACGTGCCAGCCGGTGGCGGCGGGTTCGGGCAGCAGGACGGCACCCGCCTGCCAGAGGCGGTAGCCGAACTCGGTGTCCTGGCCCAGGTCGAGGTCGGGGTCCACTCCCCCGGCGGCCTCGTACAGGCTGCGGCGCACGGCCGCCGCGGCGCCGACGTAGGCGTGGAAGCCCAGGTGGTCGGCGTCGCGCAGGCCGTCGCTGCCGGTGAGGACGCGCTCGACCCACGCGTGGTGGCGGCCGGTGTCCAGGGCGGTGTGCAGGGCGTCGGTGCGGGCCAGGGCCAGGACGTCTGTGGGGCTCTGGGGCCCGGTGTCGGCGAAGCGGACCCGGCCGAGCGTGACGGCCTCGGCGTGGACGTGGTGCCAGCGCGCCTGGGCCTCGACGAACTCGCGGCACACCACCATGTCGGAGTCCATCCACAGCAGGACGTCGCCGGTGCTGGAGTGGGCGCCGTAGGCGCGGGCGTACCCGGCGCCCCAGACGCCGTCGGGGACGGTCAGGACGCGGCAGTGGGCGGGGCGCAGGTCGGGCAGGCGCAGCGCCGGGGAGGAGTGGTCGTCCACGACCACGACCTCCATCAGGTCCTCGGGGTAGGTCTGCGCGGCCAGTGAGGCCAGGGCGAGGTCGAGGCGGCGCTGCCCGCCGCGCGCCGGGATGACGACGCTGACCCGCAGGTCGGGGGTCCAGCGTCCGATGTCGGGCGGTGTCAGCGCACTCCAGTCGTTGCGGAAGACGCGGGTGAGGACGCGTTCCACCCGGCCACGGTGAGACACTCCGTCAACATGAGACCCTACGTGCTTATTCAGTGACACATAGTAACTATACCCTCGCTCGGCTCCGCTGCGGAGGCCTTCGCCCATGTGTCAGGAAACGGGTCCGCGGCGAACGGACCGGGCACACGGACGGGGGCGCGCCGCACGGGTTCCGGCGGCGCGCCCCCGACAGCGGTTGCGCGGTCAGCGGTTCTGGCCGCCCTGCGCCCTGAGCATCCGGACGCCGAGGCAGACCACGCCCACGAGCAGGGCCGCCATCAGGAGCCAGACCAGGATGCCGACCACCACGGACAGGATCCAGAAGAAGGCGATGACGACCGCGACCGCGGCCGCGACCCTGAACACGAGACGTCCCATGGCCGGAAGAATACGCGGAGCGCACCGCCGACCGGAACACTCGGCCCGGCTCCGTTTCCGGGGGAGGGCGCGCTGCTCGGCCCCTCCGGCGCGGCCTTGCGCCCACGGCCCCTCCGACGCGTCGGAACCGGCCGTGAGCACGAGGCCGTCGCGGGCCGCAGCCCTCGCCTCACGCGGGCGACGGTTCCGGTCGGTCCGCTAGCCGACGCGGACGGCGACGGTGAAGACGCTGTCCCAGTAGGCGGCCAGGGAGACCTCCTCCAGCGGCTTGGACGGGTTGGAGCCGTGGACCATGTTGCCGTTGCCGGAGTAGATCCCCACGTGGCTGGGCGAGGACTCGCTGTAGAAGAACAGCAGGTCCCCGGGCTGGACCTCGTCGCGCGAGATCCGGGTTCCGGCGTTGACCTGGTCGTAGGTCGTGCGGGGCAGGCTGACCCCCGCCTGGGCCCACGCAGCCTGGACCAGGCCCGAGCAGTCGTAGCCGTCGGGGCCGGTACCGCCCCAGACGTAGGGCTTGCCGATCTGGGCTCGGGCGAAGTCCAGGACGGCCTGGACGTCACCGGAGGCCGCGACGGCTTCGCCGCCGCCCGTGGAGGCCTCGGAGGCGGTCGGGTCCTGCCCGTCCAGGCTCTCCAGGACCTCGGACTGCTCGTCCAGGGCGGCCTCGCCCTCCTCCTTGGCCGTCTCGGCCTCGGAGAGCGCGGTGGAGGCGTCGGCCTCCGACTCGGCGGCCTGGTCGCGCAGGCCCTCGGCGCGCTCCACCTGGGCGACGTAGTCGTCCAGGACGGCGTCCTGGCCCATGGACAGGAAGTTCAGGTCGGCGATGTTCTGCAGCGACCCGTCCGGATCGCCGCGGAACAGGACCGTGAAGAGGCTGTGCGTGGACCCGGTGTAGGCGGTCTGGGCGATCCCGGCGACCGTGCCGGACATGGCCTCCAGTTCCTCCTGGGCCTTGGCGAGCTGCTCCTCGACCTCCTCCAGTTCGGCCTCGGCGGCCGAGTGGTCCTCCTCGGCCTGGTTGTAGGCCTCGTTCAGGGTCGAGAGCTCCTCCTGGAGCTGCTCGTAGCGTTCACGGGCCTCCTCGGCGGTGGGCTCGGCGAAGGCCACGCCCGAGGACAGGACGACGGCGCCCAGGGTGGCGCAGCCGACCGTCGCGACACGGCGCCTGCTGCGCCTTCCGGGCTCGGGGTTGCGAGTCAAGGGACCGACTGCCTTTCTCCCACACCCGCCTACCAGCGCAGGGCATCCCGAGGACGCGCCCGGGTGAGGGCGCGCGGGAACGCGGTGAGGGGGATCCCGGCGGGCGGCGCTCGAGGGGGCCGAGGGAGGTGTGCCGGAGTTCTGCGGTGGCCTCTGCTCATGGGAAAGGACTGCTCGTGAGCGAGAGTGCGACGGAAACCGGACGCCGTCACCCTTGTGGTGACTAACGGGGGCGTTCCGGCCTGAGGGAACACTAATTCACCACCGGGACCGGCCGCGACCCTTTCGTTACCTTCCCTTGGGCAACCCCCTGACCAGCGGTTCCATAACAAGAGGGCCGAAAAGCCCGCACGAGCGGGCGTGGCGGTGATTAACTCTCCCCTCTGGAAGCACCCCAAAACTGAGTAAAGCCCGCCAAAAAAGTGACGTGTATCACGCGAACCGCCGGAAGGGGGCGGGGCGCACCCCGCCCCGGCACATGTCACAGGTGTCGCTGCCACCAGTCCAGGACCGCCTCGAAGCGGGCCACGCGGTGGCTGGGCAGGCCCGAACGCGACAGCTCGTGCCCCTCAGCGGGGAAGAGCAGCATCTCCACCTCCCGGCCGCGCAGCTTCAACGCCGCGAACAAGCGCTGCGCCTGCTCCACCGGGCAGCGCCAGTCCTCCTCGGAGTGGATGATCAGGAACGGGACGCAGATCCGGTCGGCGTAGGTGAGCGGACTCTCCTCGGCCCAGGTCTGCGGCGGCCCGTACAGCGGACCGGGGAAGAAGGAGCCGATGTCGGAGGAGCCGTGGAAGCTGTCGATGGCGTTGACCGCGCGCTCGCTGATCGCCGCCCGGAACCGCTCCCCGTGGTGGGCGGCGATCCAGGTGGTCATGAACCCGCCGTGGGACCCGCCCATGACGCCCACCCGCGAGGAGTCCAGCCGCTCGTCCTCCAGCGCCGCGTCCAGGAAGGCCAGCACGTCGGTGGCGGTGGTCGCGCCCACCGACCCGATGACGGCCCGGCCGTGCTCGTGCCCGTAGCCCGAGGAGCCGCGCGGGTTGCACATCACCACGGCGTACCCGGCCGCGGCGTAGACCTGCGTCTCGTCGAAGAGCTGGTGGCCGTACTGGGCGAAGGGACCGCCGTGGATCATCAGCACCACCGGGTGCGGTCCCTGACCCTCGGGCACGGTGACCCACCCGTGCACGGGGTAGCCGTCGGCGGTGTGGGCCGTCAGCTCCCTCATCGGCAGGGGGTCCAGGGCGCCGGCGAACTCCGTGAGCGCCCGCGTGCCCCCGTCACCGACCACGACCAGTTCGCCGCTGCTGCGGCCGTCGGCGACCACAGCGACGGTGACGCCGCCCGCGCTGTCGAATGACTGGACCTGCACCGGGCCGCCGACGACAGTCTCGGGCTGGCCGCCCCCGAAGGGCACCAGGACCAGGTCCACCGCGCCGCGGTTCTCCGCCAGGCCGAGCAGGCCGCGCCCGGTGACCTTGGGGCCCCCGGCCATCCGCGGGTCCTGGGCGGGGGTCAGCCGGACGGGCGCCGCCGAGGCGTCGGCGGGCACCGACCACAGAGCGCTGGTCTGGCCCACGAAGTCGTCGAGGTCGGGGCCGAGCTCGTCACCGAGGAAGTAGACGGTGTCGCCGTCCCCGGAGAAGTCGCTCCGCGCGGCGTCCAGGTTCCCGGCGGTCACCCGGCGCGGCTCGGCGCCCTCCTCCGGCGCGCACGCCCACAGGTCCTCCACCAGGTCGGTGTCGCGGGTGGCGTGGCGCGCGGCGGCGAAGACCAGTTCGGTGCCGTCGGGCCTCCAGGTCACGGACCGGTGCTCGAAATCGCCACGGGTCACCCGGACCGGCTCCCCCGCCTCGCCCGAGGGGTCCAGGGGCGCGGAGACGAACACGTGCGTGCGCCGGTCGTTGGCGAACCCGAGGCCGTCCAGCCGGTACTTGAGCTGAGTGATGCGCCGGGGCGGCTCCTTGCCCGGCTCGCGGTCCACGTAGCGGTCGGCCTCGGGGACTCGCGCGGTGTAGGCGATCCGGGTGGAGTCCGGGCTCCAGCGGGGGGCGCCCGCGCCCAGCGGGTGGGAGGTGATCTTCCAGGGCTCGCCGCCGTCGGCGGGCAGGACGTGGATCTGCGGACGCTTGTCCTCGTCGGGGCGCAGGAAGGCGATCCACCGCCCGTCGGGGGAGAACACCGGGCCGTTGTCCCTGGTGCCCCGGGTGAGCCGGGCGGGCGGCGCGGAGCCGTCGGTGGGCACGGACCACAGGGAGCCCAGGTAGGCGTCCTCCTCCAGGTCCGGCCGGGACAAGGAGAAGACCGCGCGGCGGCCGTCGGGGGACAGGGCGGGCGCGCCGATGCTGTGCAGGTGGGCGATGTCAGCAGGTTTCATACAACGGATGGCCGTCCCGGCGCGGGGAGCGCCGTGACCGCCCCCTCCTTTTCGCTTGGCGGCGGGCCCGTCGTTCGGGGCCGCCGCGTGCCGGGAACGGTCGGGCCGCGTCATGGGCGCCGCCGTTCGAAGACGGGGTCAGCGCTCCGGTCCGGAGAACACCCCACGGGGACCCTATCCAGGCTCCTCACCGGAAATCCAGGCGCTTTCCGTCCAGCGGAACCCCCGTCCGCGCCGGGCCCGGGCGGGTGGAGGGGGCCCGCCAGCGGCCCCGCACGGCGGTCTTCTCCGGGACGCGGGCGCGGGCACCAACGCGAGGATGACGGACACCGGGCCGCGCGGGGCCTTGGCCCGGTGTCCGTCCCGCGGTCCCGCGCGGAGGTCTCACCCGGTCGGCTCGACGGGCATCCCGCCACGGCCGCGCACGGCGCCGTCGGTCTCCAACCGGGTGCACACCCACCGGCCGTCCCCCCGGCGCTGGGCTCGGAAGGCGAACACCCGGGACCGGCGGTCGCAGCGGATCACGGCGTTGGCCTCCACACCGCCGGCGTCCACGGGCTGGTGGTAGACCTGAGTCAGCCGCGGCGCCAGCTCGCAGGAGACCGTGCCCCGCAGGCGGCGCAGCTCCTCGCGGACCGGGACGGTCACCTGGTCGCGCAGCGCCTCGGGGGTGCGGCGGCCGACCAGCACCTCGGCCACGCGCTGGGCCAGCAGGTGGACGGGGCCGGGGGTGCGGTGGCCCGCCAGGAGCGGGGTCCCGCACCGGCGCACGGGAGCGCGGCGCGGCGGCAGGGGCGTGCGCCCGGGGGTGCGGACCGGCCGGTGGTACTCGGGCACGCCGTGGGCGCACAGGGGTCGGGGGCAGGGGTGGCGGTGAGGGGTGTACGACATGAACAGGTCCCTTCCGGGAGGATGACGTTCCGCCTTCACCCTGCACAGAGGCGGCACAGCCGTCCCCGTGCCAGCTGGCATTCCAGGTTTCGGGAATGTTCCGCCGCCCCCGGGCGCAGGGCGCACAACCGCCCGAAACCGGCATACTGCATGCGTGACTTCCGCCTACCTCTCCTCCCCCGTACCCGTGGCCCTCGCCCACCGCGGCGGGTGGCTCCTCGACGGCCGGGGCGTGCGCCGCACCGAACTGGAGAACACCGCCGCGGCCTTCCAGCACGCCGTCGACCTCGGCTACACGTATCTGGAGACCGACGTGCACGCCACCAGCGACGGCGTGCTCATGGCCTTCCACGACCCCACGCTGGACCGCGCCACCGACATGAGCGGCGCGATCGGCGACCTGCCGCACCGCGAGGTGGCCCGCGCCCGGGTGGCCGGACGCGAGCCGGTCCCGGTGCTGGAGGACCTGCTCGGGACCTGGCCGGAGGCGCGGTTCAACATCGACGTCAAGGCCGACGCCGCCGTCGTACCGCTGCGTGAGGCGCTGCGCCGCACCAACGCCTGGGACCGGGTGTGCGTGGGCTCCTTCGACCAGCGCCGCCTGGACCGGGCCCGGCGGCTGTTCGAGCGGCCCGTGGCCACCTCCTGCGGCCCCCTGGACGTGGTCCGGCTGCGGGCCGCCTCCCTGTCACCGCTGCTGCGCTCCCTGGCCAGCCGGGTCCCCGTCTGCGCGCAGATCCCCCTGCGCCACGGCACCCTCCCCCTGCTCAGCCGGGACCTGATCGCCACCGCGCACCGACTGGGCGTGCAGGTGCACGTGTGGACCATCAACGAGCCCGGGACGATGGAGCGCCTGCTCGACGCGGGGGTGGACGGCATCGTGACCGACAACACGAGCGCCCTCCGGGAACTCCTCGTGCGGCGGGGCCAGTGGACCGGCGACACCCCCTCCGCCTCCACCGTCGACCCCGTCGGCGCCTCCGGCGACACCTCCACCTCCACCGACTCCCCCCAGCGGAACGGATAGCCCCATGGCCAGCACACCACCGGAGACGGACCCCACCGGCGCCCCCTCTGCCGACCCGGCGCAGCGCAGGCGCGAACAGCGCGGCTGGTACCTCTACGACTGGGCCAACTCGGTGTTCACCACCTCGGTGGTGACCGTGCTCATCGGCCCGTACCTGAGCAACCTGGCGTGCGTGTCGGCCGGAGCCCCGGACGCCGCGTCCTGTCTTGACCCCGCGCTGTCGGTCAGCCCGCTGGGCCTGGACTTCCTCTCGCTGCACCCCAACGCGCTCTACCCGGCGCTGACCACGGTGGCGATCCTGCTCCAGATCCTGTGCCTGCCGATCGTGGGGTCGATGGTCGACCACTCGCGGCACAAGAAGCGGTGGCTGCTCTGGCTCGCCGTCAGCGGGTCGGCGTGCACGCTGGGACTGTACTTCGCGACCGACGGCTACCTCGTGGCCTCGGTGCTGTTCGTGCTGGCCAACCTGCTGTACGGGCTGGCGGGCGTGGTCTACAACGCGTTCCTGCCCGAGGTGGCCACGGCCGAGGAACGCGACCGGGTGTCGGTCACCGGCTGGGGCATCGGCTACCTGGGCGGAGCGCTGCTGCTGGCCGCCCACCTGGGCCTGGTGCTCGGCGCTCCGTCACTGGGCCTGGGCACGGACGACGCCGCGCGCATCGCCTTCGCCTCCTGCGGCCTGTGGTGGGCGGGGTTCACCGTCCTCGCACTGCGGCCGCTGCGCGACCGCTACGGCGCCCTGGCGGCGCGCGCCCAGGGCCGCCCGAAGGTGGGACGGTCGCTGCGCCAGTTCGGGCACACGCTCAAGGACATGCGCAAGTACCCGAACACGATTCTCTTTCTCCTGGCGTTCATCCTGTTCAACGACGGTGTGCAGGCGGCCATCCGCTACGCGGCCCCCTTCGCCACCCAGGATCTGGGGTTGGACGAGAACATCCTCATCGTCACCATCCTCATCATCCAGTTCGTGGCCTTCGGGGGCGCCTTCCTCACCGGCCGCGTCGCCCGGGTCCTGGGCACCAAGAACACCGTGCTGGCCACGCTCGCGGTGTGGAGCTCGCTCGTCGCGGCGGCCTACTTCCTCCCGGTCGGGAACGTGCCGCTGTTCGTGGCCATGGGCGTGGGCATCGGCCTGGTGCTGGGCGGCACCCAGTCGCTGGCTCGGTCCCTGTACTCGCAGCTCATCCCCCGCGGGCGCGAGGCGGAGTACTTCAGCCTGTACCAGATTTCGGACAAGGGATCGAGCTTCCTGGGATCGCTGACCGTGACCGTGGCCGTCTCGCTCACCGGCGGCTACCGGATGGCGATCCTGTCGCTGATCGTGTTCTTCGTCATCGGCGGTCTGCTGCTGTGGCGCACGCGCATGCGCGAGGGGATCCTGGCGGTGGGCAACGAGGTGCCGCGCAACCTGTAGATCGTCGGGCCGCTGGAGTGCGGGCCCGCTGGCGGACGGACGTGTTCTGAGCCGGTGGTCGTAGGTGTTGAGGGGTCGCGGGGTGTTGTCTCCTGCGGGCGGCTAGGTCTTCCACAGGTGGGGGCTGGGGGTGTTCCGGGACGGGTCGGAGTGGTTTCCTGGAAATAGGGGGACCCCACCCGTGCAGGCTTCGGCATGCCCTCAAGCACTCGGCACCCGATAACGGCAATGGAGCGGGGGCGGGCAGGGGTCGGCCACGGGGCCCCTGCCCTACGCGTTCCCGGCGGGGGCTGCTGGCGGCAGCGAAAGCGCACCGACCGCCGCGAAAGGGCGCGAACGGTGAGAAGGGGTGAGCGCCGGGCGGGGGTGTGGGTGACCGGCGAAAAGCGGCACCGAAGGCGGGAGCGACCACCGGAAGGCGACCAACGCCGAGGGCACGGGGGCGGCCGGGCTCTGCTGCGTCTCCCCCAACGGCAAACAGTCCCTCCGGTCCCGGGTTACGCTTCTGACTCCCGCGGTCGAGACGGGCGGAGATCTCGCCAACGACACGCGGTCCTTCCGGGAGCGCATTTTCGGACACCTTTTGAGCCCGGCTTAATTTTGACTCGGCAATGAAGATCAGAGCCCGGAGAGAAACCCGAAAATGTATTCACCTCCAGGATGTGGACAGTGGAAAAAAGCGGGCGCTGGCCTGTCATAAGACAGTATGGAGACGATGGCCGCAGCGCCCGAGGCGGACCCCGGGGAACGGTCCCCGGCCGTGGCAGCGCTGACCGGTGGTCGCGCTGCCCGGGACCCGCAGGCCCCGCCGACGTCAAGCGTTGGCCGCCCTCCCGGGCCGCTACGCGGCAGCAGGCGCCGCGGGAGCGGGCGACCACCCCTGAACCCCGGCCGTTGACCGCCCTCCCACAACAGAGCTCACAGCCGCACCCATGACAGCGCCGCGGGTTCCCAGACAGGGGCTCGGCACCGGGCGGGACGTTTTCCTCCCCCAGCTCGCGTCACGGCCTGTCGTCCTCCCCGGCCATACTGGGGCCGATGATCGGTGAGGACGAGGGGGGTGCGGTGCGGGTTCTGCACGGCGCGTGGACCGGGGACGCGCTGGCGGTGTGGGCCGAGTCCGCTCCCCCAGCC
>NZ_LEKI01000143.1:0-15145 GCF_001029525.1 Nocardiopsis sp. RV163
GCCCCGCCCCCTACCGCGCGGGGTCGGGTCCGCGCACCACGGCCTGCCCGGGTCCGGAACCGCCGCCGTCCAGCACGGCCACGTCCCCGTCCCTATCGGTGCGCAGGTTCACCCGCGCCACCCGTCCCAGGATGTTCCACGTGAACGGCGCCGGATGCCCGTAGGTGTTGTCCGCGCCCACCGAGGTCACCGACACCACCGGGGCGGCGGCCTCCAGGAAGGCCGGCTCCTGGCTCCCCGCCCCGTGGTGGGGCACGGCCAGCACGGTCACCCGCAACAGGTCGGCGTCTGGTCCCTCCAGCAGCCTTCTCTGCGCCTCCTCCTCGATGTCCCCGGTCAGCAGGGCCGTCAGCCCCGCCCCGTCCGCCCGGACCACCACCGAAGTGTCGTTCACCGAGCCCGTGAAGCCGGGCACCGGCCACAGCACGCGCAGCAGCCACGTTCCCACCCTCAGCCGCTGGCCCCGTTCGGCCTCCAGCAACCGCACCCCGGCGTCGGCCAGCAGCCGCCCCGTGGCGCTCTCCCCGAACCCAGGCGGCGCCAGCGCGGCCCCCACAGTCCGGTGCCGCAGAACCCCGGGCGTTCCGTCCACGTGGTCGGCGTGGTCGTGGCTCAGGATCAGCAGTGGGACCTCGCTCACCCCCAACCGCCCCAGGCAGTCGTCCACCCTGTCCGGGTCCTCCCCGGTGTCGGCGACCACCGCCGAGCCCTGGCCCGCCGACAGCACGAAGGCGGTGCCCTGTCCCAC
The DNA here is from genome assembly GCF_001029525.1 of Nocardiopsis sp. RV163. Classification (NCBI taxonomy): domain Bacteria; kingdom Bacillati; phylum Actinomycetota; class Actinomycetes; order Streptosporangiales; family Nocardiopsidaceae; genus Nocardiopsis; species Nocardiopsis sp. RV163. The sequence continues at coordinate 749 of NZ_LEKI01000143.1, forward strand.
GTCGCAGGCCACCAGCGCCCATCCCGGGGGCGGCCATCCGCCCGGCACGCACCGCGCGGCCAGGGCCAACAGCAGCACGGCCGCCACCATGGCCGCCACGACACGGCGCAACCGCCCGTGTGTGAACACCAGCGCCGCCAGTACGGCGGCCAGGACCAGCCCTCCCACCAGATCCGACCGCCAGGCCAGCGCGCCGTGCGGGACACGCGCGCCCGCACCGGCCACCGCCGCGATCCACGACACCCCCAGCCCGGGCAGGTGCGCGGCCACCGCCGCCGCCCCCGGCCACGCCAGTGCCAGAGCCGCCACCGCCGTCCCCGCCACCGTCACCGCGGCGACCACCGGAGCGGCCAGCACGTTGGCCGGAACCGCGATCCACGACAGTTCGCCCGAGAGCAGGACCAGCACGGGGGAGACCGCCACCTGCGCGGCCAGGGCCACCGCCAGCGCCTCCGCCACCGGACGCGGCAGGCCCGCCGACCACGCCCGCGTCCACGGCGGCACCAGAAGCAGGATGCCCGCGGTCGCCAGCACCGACAGCGCGAACCCGAAGGAGGCGGCCAGTCCCGGCGCTACGAACAGCACCCCGACCACCGTGACGGCCAGCGCACCGAGCCCCGCGTGGGCGCGTCCGGTGGCCAGCGCCAGCAGTCCCAGCGATCCCATGAACGCCGCGCGCACCACGCTCGGCTCCGGTCGGCACACCAGGACGAACACCCAGATCACCGCCGCACCGCCCGCCACCGAGCACCACGGTGGCGCCCGCAGCAGCCGGGAGACCGCCAGCACGAAGCCGGTGAGCACCGCCAGATTGGCCCCCGAGACGGTCAGCAGGTGCGTCATCCCGGTCTCCCGGAAGTCCTCGGCGGTCTCCGGCGGCACCCCGGACGCGTCGCCGACGATCAGCGCGGGGAGGAGCCCGTCCTCGGGCCGGGACAGCCCGGAGGAGGCCTCCCGCAGGCGCTCCCGCACCAGGCCGGCGAAGCTCTGCAGACCGCCGGGCCGCCCCACCTCCCCCGGCGGCCCGCGTACCAGGACCAGGGCGGCGGTGAGGGGGTCGTCCTCCGCGCCGAGGAAGACGCCCCGCGCCCGGAAGGCCTGCCCGGGCAGCAGCCCGCGCCAGTCCTCCTCCGAGGCCAGGACCACCACCGGGGCCGCGGAATCGCGCTCTGTTCCCCCGGACCGCACCCACGCGGTACGGGCGTCGATCACCCAGGCCGCCCTGCCGGGCCGGGGAGTCCCCGCCCGCGGGCGCGGATCGGACGTCACCACCGCCTCGAACTCCGCCTCGCGCCCCTGCTCCGCCGCCTCCCCGGCGGCGCTCCGCTCCACCCGGTGCACCTGCACACCGGCCACCGCCGCCACTGTGGCCACACAGGCCAGCGACGCCGCCGCGGTGAGCGCCACCGCCTCCAGGGGCGCACGCGCGGCCGTCAGGAGCGCCGCCGCTCCCGCCCCCGCGACCCCGGCCAGGGACCAGGCGGCCCACGGCGGGACGGCGAGCGCAGCCAGTGCGGCCAGCCAGGCCGTCGCCGCCGGCACCAGCAGGCGCAGATCGGGCGGCTTGTCCAGTCCGTACGCGTCCGTCCCCAGCCATGTGGTCACCGTCGCTCACCCCACAGTCACGTGGGGTCGGAGGTCTGCGAGGATCTTGTCGCCGATCCGGTCCACGTTGACCAGGTCGTCGACGCTGCGGAAGGGGCCGTGCTCCTCGCGGTAGGAGACGATGTTGTCGGCGATCACCGTGCCGATGCCGGGCAGGGTCTCCAGTAAGGCCCGGTCCGCCCGGTTGATGTCTATCAGCCCTGCGGTGCCCTGGGGGCCGCTTTCGGTGACGCCCGCGCCCGCGGGCACGGGGACGCCCACCAGGACCTGTTCGCCGTCGACGAGTGGACGGGCCAGGTTGAGCAGGTCGAGGTCGGCGCCGGGCAGCGGGCCACCTGCCTCCTCCACCGCGTCGGCCACCCGCGACCCCGACGGGAGCGTGTACAGCCCGGGGTCGGACACCTCACCGCCCACGTGCACCACGAGGTCCTCCTCCGGAGCCGTGTCCCCGGCCTCCCCGGTGCCCGGGACCCCGGCCTCGGTCCCCGCCTCCCGCGCCGGGGACTGCGGGCCGTCGCCCTCCGACGCGGGCACGGGCGCGGCACGGGTGACCATCTCGGGGGCTGGAACCGTGGTCGGCCGGTGGTACAGGGTCAGGACCAGTACGACGGCCAGGACGCCCAACGCGGCCAGGACGATGACCGCCCGCCGGGACAGCGCGGCCCGGGGCGGCCACCGCCGGGCCAGCCGTTCCAGGAACGAGCCGGAGGGCTCGGGGTCGAACTCCGCGTACCCCGACGGCGGGCGCTCCGGGCGCCGGTGCCGCCCCCCTGCCGGGTCGGGCCCCGGGTCAGGGCCGGGCGCGCCATCCGATGCGCCGACACGTCGGGCGGACGGAACGGTTCCGCGGTCCTGGGCCTCCCCGGCGCCCCGCTCCGCTGACCCCGCGGCCCTTGCGCCCCGCTCCTCCCCGGAGGTCCGCGCTGGGGGCACGGTCGCCGGTCCGCTCCGGTTCCCCCCGTGGGGCCGGGGCGCGGGTGCGGTCGCCTGCCCGTCCCGGTTGCCTCCCGGGGGCCGTGGTGCGATCACCGTCGCCTTTCCGGTCCGGCTCTCCCCGGACGGATTCCGCGTCGCCGTCGACCCGGCCGGATAGGGGCGCGGGGGAGCGGCCGCGCCGGGCGGGCCGTCGCGGCGGCGCTCGGGCCGGGGCTCCGGGGGAACGGGACCCGTGCCGGGAGCGGGCGGCGCGTCCGGGGGACGACGGGTACCGGTCTCGGCGCTTCCCGGGAGCCGCCTCCCTCCGGCCGTTCCCCTGGCGGGCCCGGCCGGGAAGCGGCCTTCCTCCACGGGGACGGGCGCCCCCGGGGCGTCCGGCCTGGCCCGGCTCCGGCTCCCGTGGACGCCGGAAGCGTTCCCGTCCCGCCACTGCGGGGCAGGGGCCCGGGCCGCGGTGCCCTCGGGAGCGTCCGGCGGCCGAGGACCGGTGGCCGGACCTCCGCGCGGAGCGGCCCCGTGGCGGCCTGCGCACTCCGGGCGGGGCCCGCCGCCGGACGCCGCCGACCGGTACGGGGCGCGCGTCCCGGCCACCGCGTACGGCGCACTCGGGATCGGCGGGACACCGAGTGGAGGCGGCGCGGGCCGCGGGTGCGAGCGGGGGATACGCGCGCGCAGGCGCCGGGCGGCGGGTGAGGCGTCCAGGGTGAGCGCGCGGAGTCGGTCCTGCTGGTCGGTCGAGGGGGAGTGGCGCCGGTTGCGGCGCTGAGCAGTCATAGGACCACGTTAGGAAGCCGGGAACGCTGTGTCAGCAGCCGATTCCAGACTGTGGACAACCCTCGCCCGGGCTTCCCCGCCCCGCGCGGACGGCGACGGGGGACAACGCCGGGCGCACGAAAAAACCCGGCCCGGTGCGCGCGCACCGGGCCGGGTCGAGCCTCAGTCTCAGGCGGACTGCAGGGAGTGCAGGCGCTTGGCGATCGCGCTCTTGCGGTTCGCGGCCTGGTTCTGGTGGATGACGCCCTTGCTGGTGGCCTTGTCCAGCGCGCGAGCGGCGGCGCGCTGGGCGACGGTGGCCTTCTCGACGTCCCCGGCCTCGGCAGCCTCACGGAACTTGCGGATGGCCGTCTTCAGCGAGGAGCGCACCGCCTGGTTGCGGACACGAGCCTTCTCGTTCTGCCGAATGCGCTTCTTCTGCGACTTGATGTTCGCCATGCGAAAACGTGCTCCAGTTGATCTTGGTCATCGCGCCGACCGGACCAGGCGGCCCGACCCGCGGGCAGCCGTTCCGCGAGGGGCCGGCGTGGGCGCCGACGCAGGGTGTGTGAGTCCACAGGGCCCGAGGCCGATGTGGAAGTCCGAGACACGGACTTCCAGTATGCCTCACACGGGGTACCGCTCAGGCACCACCTGCCCCCATGGAACCCGTGGCGACGCCGGGAGGACTTTTCCGAGGGTTCTTCCACGCACCGTCGCGGTCCCGTGCGGCACACGCGCGGAGCGGCGGCGAGGACTCCACCGCCCCGCCCGCGGGTCTTGGGGGAGCGCCGCTCAGGGCAGCAGCCACCCCTCCGTGTAGGCCGCCACGTCCTCCCCCGTCGCCTCGTCCCCCAGGTAGAAGGCCACCCCCAGGGCCATCCCCTCCGGAGGCTCGGCCTCGGTCACGCCCAGCCGGACGGCCTCCAGCGCGGTCGTCAACGACTCGTCGGAATCCTCCGGAGCCCACTCGCCGCGGCCGTAGGTGGGCAGCCCGAACCGCACCGCCACGCCCTCGTGCGCGCGCAGGGCCGTCACCGCCTCTGTCACCTGCCGCACCATGAATCCGCCGTACAGCGCGTCGCCGGGCATTCCCGCGCCCACACCCGGCAGCACCACCTCGTCGGCGTGCTCGGTGACCCGGTCCAGGTAGCCCTTGGACCAGTACTTCTCCCCGCGCTCCACGACGAAGGAGGGCACCCGTCCGCCCGGTACCAGCTCCACGTGGTGGGCCTGCACCGACAGCACGGGCTCCCCGCCCAGTTCCTCGCGCACCATCGACACGAGCGCGGGCACCGACGGGTCGTTCACGGTCACCGGACGGATCTCCAGGTGCACGCCCGCGAACCCGTCCGCGGCCACCTCGGCGACCGCCGGGGCGAGCGCCGCGCGGGCCTGTTCGTCGAGCCGGTCCCGCAGCAGCGAGGACCCGCTCTCCACGTGCCGCAACCACGCCAGCGCGCGCACGTCGGGATACTCCCGGTCCAGCCAGGACAGCAGGGAGCCGGTGTCCTCCACCCGCTCGACCCCGCCCTCGGCGTCGATCCCGCCCGCGTACACGTACACCGTGTCCACCCCGCCGGTGTCGAGCACCCGGGCCAGGGGGCCGGTGTCCTCCCAGGAGCCCACCCACGCCGCGTCGGAGCCCCGCGAGGCCGCCCACTGCTCCGGTTCACCCGAGAACTGGAGGGCCAGCAGGGCCCCCGCGCCGACCACCACGACCGCGATCGCGGCCACACCCGCCAGCAACCGTGTCAACAGCCACTTCAACCGCCCGCTCCTCCCACGTTCCGGACCGAGGGCGCTCCCCGCCCGCCACCGCCCCCGGCGGCGGCGCCTCGCGCCCGGTGCCCGCCCGCACGGCCCGTTCCCGGTCCCGGGTCACATAACCTGGACGCCAGACCCGCGCCCCATACTGCCGCACGGGCCGCTGCCGTCACCGAGAGAGGGCACCCGGCCGCCGTGGGATGATGGACGACGCCGTCGGCCTCCGCCGCGGCGGGGCGACACCGCCGCTAGGCGCACACGACCCGGACCCGACCTGTGAACGGAGCACGGTGGCACAGCCGAACTGGACCGATCCCGCGCTGATCCGCAACTTCTGCATCATCGCGCACATCGACCATGGCAAGTCGACGCTGGCCGACCGGATGCTCCAGATCACCGGTGTCGTCGAGGACCGCCAGATGCGCGCCCAGTACCTGGACCGCATGGACATCGAGCGCGAGCGCGGCATCACCATCAAGTCGCAGGCGGTGCGCATCCCCTTCACCGCCCTCGACGACCGGACCTACACGCTCGACCTCATCGACACCCCCGGGCACGTCGACTTCACCTACGAGGTCTCGCGCTCCCTGGCCGCCTGCGAGGGCGCCGTGCTGTTGGTGGACGCCGCGCAGGGCATCGAGGCGCAGACCCTGGCCAACCTGTACATGGCCCTGGAGAACGACCTCACCATCATCCCGGTGCTCAACAAGATCGACCTCCCGGCAGCGCAGCCGGAGAAGTACGCCGAGGAGCTGGCCGGGATCATCGGCTGCGAGCCCTCCGACGTGCTCAAGGTCAGCGCCAAGACGGGTGAGGGCGTCGAGGAGCTCCTCAACGAGATCGTCAACCAGATCCCGCAGCCCGTCGGCGACGCCGACGCCCCGGCCCGCGCGATGATCTTCGACTCGGTCTACGACACCTACCGGGGCGTGGTCACCTACGTCCGGGTGATCGACGGCAAGCTCAGCCCGCGCGAGCGCATCCAGATGATGTCCACCCGCGCCTCGCACGAGATCCTGGAGATCGGCGTCAGCTCGCCCGAGCCCACCAAGTGCGACGGGCTGGGGGTGGGAGAGGTCGGTTACATCATCACCGGCGTCAAGGACGTGCGCCAGTCCAAGGTCGGTGACACCATCACCTCCCTCAACCGGCCCGCGACCGAGATGCTGTCCGGGTACCGCGAGCCCAAGCCCATGGTGTTCTCGGGCCTGTACCCGATCGAGGGCACCGACTACCCGGTGCTGCGCGACGCTCTGGAGAAGCTCCAGCTCAACGACGCCGCCCTGGCCTTCGAGCCCGAGACCTCCGCCGCGCTGGGCTTCGGCTTCCGCTGCGGCTTCCTGGGCCTGCTGCACCTGGAGATCACCCGGGCCCGCCTGGAGCGCGAGTTCAACCTCGACCTCATCTCCACCGCCCCCAACGTCATCTACCGGGTGGACATGGAGGACGGCGCCGAGCACGTGGTGACCAACCCCAGCGAGTTCCCCGCCGGCAAGATCGACTCCATCTACGAGCCCATGGTCAAGGCCACCGTGCTCAGCCCCGCCGACCACATCGGCCAGATCATGGAGCTGTGCCAGGACCGGCGCGGCGACCTCCAGGGCATGGACTACCTGTCCGAGGACCGCGTGGAGATGCGCTACACGCTGCCCTTGGCCGAGATCGTCTTCGACTTCTTCGACCACCTCAAGTCCCGCACCAAGGGCTACGCGTCACTGGACTACGAGCCCACCGGCGAGAAGGCCTCCGACCTGGTCAAGGTGGACATCCTGCTCCAGGGCGAGGCCGTCGACGCCTTCTCCGCCATCGTGCACAAGGACAAGGCCTACGCCTACGGCGTGGAGATGACCAAGAAGCTGCGCGAGCTCATCCCCCGGCAGCAGTTCGAGGTGCCCATCCAGGCCGCCATCGGCGCCCGGGTGATCGCCCGCGAGAACATCCGCGCCATCCGCAAGGACGTGCTCTCCAAGTGCTACGGCGGCGACATCAGCCGTAAGCGCAAGCTGCTGGAGAAGCAGAAGGAGGGCAAGAAGCGGATGAAGATGGTCGGCCGGGTCGAGGTGCCCCAGGAGGCCTTCATCTCCGCGCTGTCCACCGACACCGGCGGCTCCGACGACAAGAAGAAGAAGTAGTCCCGCCCCGCGCACGGGGGACGCGGAGGGGGCGCCCCGAGCCGGGGCGCCCCCTGCGCGTTCTCCTCGGTACCGCCCGCTCAGCCCTTGACCGCTCCCGCGGTCAGGCCTTCGGTGATGTAGCGCTGGAGGAACCAGAACACCGCGAGGGTGGGCAGGGACAGCATGATCGCGCCCACCGCGAACATCCCGAAGTTCGCGTTGCGCTGCGAGGCCACGAGCTGGTAGAGGCCCAGGCCCAGCGTCTTGGCGTCGGTGTCGCGCAGGAACACGCTCGCCATCAGGAACTCGTTGATGGTGGAGATGAACACCAGCAGGCCCACGATCGCCAGCACCGGCGTGACCAGCGGCAGCATGATCCTGAAGAACACCTGCGCGTGCGAGGCCCCGTCCATCTGCGCGGACTCGTCCAGCTCCTTCGGCACGGTGTCGAAGAAGCCCTTCATCAGCCACGTGTTGATGCTCAGCGCGCCGCCCAGGTAGACCAGCAGCAGCCCCCACCGGGTGTCGAAGCCGATCGACGGGTAGTACTCGCCGATCGTGGAGAACATCAGGTAGATCGCCACGATCGCCAGGAACTGCGGGAACATCTGGATCACCAGCAGCCCGATCAGCCCCACCCGGCGGCCCCGGAAGCGCATGCGGCTGAACGCGTACGCGGCCAGCGCCGACAGCAGCACCGTCACGGCGGCGTTGGCGAAGGCGAAGAACAGCGAGTTCGCGTACCAGGTGGTGAACGGGGTGTTGCTGAACAGGTCCACGGCGTTGTCCAGGCTGGCCCCGGTCGGCCACAGCTGCGCGCTGGACAGGGTGCCCAGCGGGTTGAGCGCCGCCGACACCACGAACAGCACAGGGAAGAGCGCGAACGCCACGACCAGCAGCATCACCACGTGGCGCCAGCCGTACCTGCGGGCCCACAGGCCCAGACGGGCTCCGGTACCGCGCCGGTGGGGCGCGCGCACCGCGTCCGGGGTCGCGACCGCCATCAGTCCACCTCCTTGAGGGCCTTGCTCCTGCTGAGGCTGACCACCGACATCACCGACACGATCAGGAAGATCATCACCGAGAGCGCCGCCGCGTACCCGTACTGGGCGGTGGCCTCGTTGAAGGCGAGCCGGTAGGTGTAGGTGATGAGCAGGTCGGTGGCCCCGGCCGTCGGGCTCTCCGGGGAGAAGGGCCCGCCCTGGCTGATCAGCCACACCGCGTTGAAGTTGTTGAAGTTGAACGCGAACGTCGAGACCAGGATCGGCGTCATGGCCACCATGAGAAGCGGCAGGGTGACGTTGCGGAAGGCCTGCCAGGGGCCCGCGCCGTCGATCTGCGCCGCTTGTCCCAGCTCGCGCGGGACGGCCTGGAGGGCTCCCGTGGCCACCAGGAACATGTACGGGTAGCCCAGCCAGACGTTGGCCAGGATCACCGCGGCCCGGGCCGACCACGCGTCGCCCAGCCAGTCCACATCCAGGCCGAGCACCCGGTTGAACAGGCCGAAGTCGGTGTTGAACATGTCCCGCCACAGCAGGAACATCGCCAGCGAGCTCATCGCGTACGGCAGGACCACCAGGATCCGGTACACGACCTTGCCGCGCAGCCTGGGCACGTGCAGGGTGAGAGCGATCGCCAGGCCCACCACGAACACCAGGAAGGTGACGGAGGCGGCGAAGGCGATGTTCCACACCAGGATGCTGAAGAACGACGACGCGAAGGTCGGGTTGAACAGGAAGCGGGCGAAGTTGTCGAAGCCCACGCCGACCTGCCAGCCCTGGGCCAGCCGCTCCCCGTCCTCGTCGTAGAACGCGCCCCGCTCGTTGTCCGCGCGGTAGACGATCCCGGTCTCGGTGTCGGTTACGCAGTCGCACCCGGCGTCGTAGGCGCGGGTCGCGCTCCCCTCGAAGGCGGTGGACAGGCCGCTGGAGCGGATGCCCGTGCCGCTGCCGGTGGGCACCGCGAACGCCTGGAGCTCGTCGCTGCGCGCGTTGGCCTGGGCGGGGGACAGGATCGTGTACCCGAAGGCCTCGCTGATCTTGCCCGAGGGCTCCACGGTCGCGCCGTCGAGCTCGGTGAGTCCCTCCTCGGTCCCGGCGTAGGCCTGGCCCTCGGGGTCGGTGAGCAGGAAGGCCAGCTCACCGGTCTCGGGCGAGCCGGTGACCGCCACGGTCAGGGTGTACTCCTCGGCCCCGTCCGGGCTGCTCACCGAGTAGGCCTCGATGGAGGCGATGGCCTGTTCCTTGTCGCCCCGGTGGCCGTCGCTGAGGTTGGTCACCGAGGTGCTCATCGTGTAGAGCACCGGCAGGATCTGGAAGGCGGTCAGGAACAGCACGCCCGGGACCAGGTACTTGGCCGGGACGGTGCGCTTGGACAGGTAGACCCAGTAGACGAGGCCGACCACGGCCACGACCAGGCCGATGCCCCACCAATTGCCCGCCACGTACAGGGGCAGCACCGCCCACACGCCCAGGGCGGTGAACAGGCCCAGCAGGGCGATCTTGACGAGCTGCCCGGCCAGTGAACCGTTCCCGGCGAACCGGCCGCCCGGCAGGGGCGCGCGGGCGGGCGCCCCCGGTGAGGGAGCGCCCGCTGTCTTGTTGGACGCCACCGCTACTCGCCGATCTGCGAGGCGATCGTCTCGTGGGCGGCCTCCATGGCCTCGCGCACGTCCTCACCGGCGACGACGGCGGCCTGGGCGATGCCGAGCGGCTCCCACGTCTCACCCATCTCCGGGATGGAGGGCATCGGCATGCCCTCGGCCCCGGCCTCGGAGATCGCGGCGATGGCGGGGTCGTCGGCCGAGACGCTCTCCAGGGCCTCGGTCTGCACCGGCATGCGGGGATCGGCCTCGTAGAGGCTGAGGACGAAGTCGGTGTCGGTGACGTAGTTGGTCACGAACTCCTGGGCCAGGGCGCTGTTGGCACTGCCCTCGGTGACGAAGAACGCCTGGTAGCCGATGTAGGGGCTGGCGGGCTCCTCGCCCTCGAAGCCGGGGATGGGGCTGATCTCGTAGTTGACGCCCGCCTCGTTGGCGTCGGCGACGTTCCACGGGCCCGCGACGAAGAAGGGGGCCTCGCCCTCGTAGAACAGGGAGGCGTCGTTCTCCAGGGTGATGGAGCGGCGCAGCACGCCCTCCCCGGCCTCGCCGTACTCGGCGACCTTCTCCATGGCCTCGATGGACTCGTCGGTGCCCACGCCCAGGTCGGTCGGGTCCCAGTTGCCCTCCTCGTCCTGGCCGAAGAGGTAGCCTCCGGCGGAGGTGAACAGGGCGTTCATCCGGTAGGGGTCGCCCTCCTGGCCCACGGCCATGGACAGGACCTCGCTGGTCTCACCGGAGTCCTTGAGCTCGGTGCCGGCCTCGACCATCTCCTCGAAGGTCGCGGGGGCGTCCGGTGCCAGGTCGGTGTTGCGCATGAGGAAGATGTTCTCCTGGGAGTAGGGAACACCGAAGAGCTGGCCGTCGTAGTCGAGGGCCTGCAAGGAGGTCTCGTCCAGGCCGGAGGCGCGGTCCTGGGGCAGCTCGATGGGCTGCACGGCGCCGTTGCGCACCAGGTTTCCCGTCCAGTCGTGGGCGCCGATGAAGACGTCGGGGGCGTTCCCCGCCTGGTGGGCGTTGAGCACGTCGCCCTGGATGTCGCCGAAGGTCAGGCCCTGGACCTCGACCTCGATGCCGTTGGCCTCGGCGAACTCCTGGGCTGCCGCCTCGATGGCGTCGGCGCGCTCGGGGTCGGACCAGATGACGAGGCTGCCCTCGGCGGCGGCCTCCCCGCCCTCGTCGTCGCCGCCACTGCACGCGGTCGCCATCAGTGCGATCGCGGCGATGCCCGTGACCGCTCGTGCGCTGCGGAATCTCATGCTGTCTTCCTTCCGGGAGGCCGTGCTGAGGGGCTCGCGCATGCGTTCCGGCCGTCGAGGGCATGCGTGGTGATGTGACGCTAGCAATAACTTGCAAGCTTTGAAAGAGTTTGCGGATCTCCCGCATAAAGATGTGGAAACGCCACGGAAACGGGCGCGTGACATCGTGCGCTGGGTAGCGGCGCGGTGACCGTTCGCCGATCGATCCTGTGATGGTCGGCGATTTCGTAACACCATTGAACACGTCGTCGCGTACCACTCGAACCCCGCTCGGGTCCGGTCCGCCCGAGGTGCGTTCCCGCCCGGGCCCACGTGGAGCGCGCATCCGCCCCCTGCGGCGGGTAGGCGCGCGGCGTCCCGCGGCGGCGGTGTGGAGCGTGCTGGCGGCGGCGACTGCGCAACCGTGGAACCCCCCCCGGGCCGACGGAGGATGCGGAAGGGGCGTCCCGGGGACCTTCCGTGCCAGCGAGGGGGCTGATCTGAGCCGACCCGCGCAGCGGGCGGCGCCGGACACCGCGTCCGGCGCCGCCCGCGCGGGCTCAGCCGCTCGGCCCTTCAGCCGCTCGGCTGCTCAGCCGCGCAGCCACACCGCCGTCTCGGCGGGCAGCGTCAGGGCGCCCCCGGCGGGCTCGCCCACCGGTCCGCTGGCCACGAGCACCTCACCGTCGGCCGCGAGCTCCACGGCCTCCCCGGTGAGGTTCACCGCGACGCGGACGCCCGGCTCGCGCTCGAAGTACAGCACGCCGCCGGGCGCGTCCAGCCAGGCCATCGAGCCGTCGCCGAGCGCGTCCAGCTCCCGGCGCAGGCGCAGCGCCTCCGTGTACAGCTCCAGCGTGGAGCCCTCCACCCCGCGCTGGGCGGCGCGCGACAGGGCGCCCCAGCCCTGGGGCATCGGCAGCCACGGAACGCTGCCCTCGGGGCCGAACCCGTACGGCGCCTGGTCGCCGCCCCAGGGCAGCGGCACCCGGCAGCCGTCCCGGCCGCGGTCGGTGCGCCCCGAACGCTCCCAGGTCGGGTCCTGCAACGAGTTTTCGGGCAGGTCGGTGACCTCGGGCAGTCCCAGCTCCTCGCCCTGGTACAGGTACACCGAACCCGGCAGACCCAGCATCAGCAGCGTCGCCGCGCGCGCACGGCGCAGCCCCTGCTCGCCGCCGCCGAAGCGGGTCACGTGGCGGGTCACGTCGTGGTTGGACAGCACCCACGTGGTCGTCGCGCCCACCGCGCCGTTGGCGGCCAGGGACACGTCGATGACCTCGCGCAGGCGCCCGGCGTCCCACGGCGCGGTCAGGTACTCGAAGTTGAACGCCTGGTGCAGCTCGTCCGGGCGCAGGTAGCGGGCCACCCGCTGGGCGTCCTCCACCCAGGCCTCGGCCACCAGGGCGCGGTCGCCCGGGTACCCGGCGGCGATCCGCGCCCAGCGGCGGTAGATCTCGTGCACGCCGTCCTGGTCGAAGTAGGGCAGCGAGGTGCTGCCGTCGAGCATGTCGGCCTTGGCGTCCTCGGCGATGTCGGGCATCGCCGGGTCCTTGACCATGCCGTGCGCGACGTCGATGCGGAACCCGTCCACGCCCCGGTCCAGCCAGAAGCGCAGCACGTCGTCGAACTCGTCGTGCACCTCCTGGTTGGTCCAGTCGAAGTCGGGCTGCTCGGGGTCGAACAGGTGCAGGTACCACTGCTCGGGGGTGCCGTCGGGCCGCTTGAGCCGGGTCCATGCCGGGCCGCCGAAGATCGACTTCCAGTTGTTCGGCGGCTCCTCGCCGTCGGGTCCCCTGCCGTCCCGGAAGACGTACCGCGAGCGGGCGTGTGCGCCCGGCTCGGCGGCCGCGGCCTCCTTGAACCACCGGTGGGCGGACGAGGAGTGGTTGGGCACCACGTCGATGATCAGGCGGATGCCCATCCCGTGGGCGGCCTCCAGGAGGGCGTCGAAGTCCTCCAGGGTCCCGAAACGGGGGTCGACGTCGCGGTAGTCGGCTACGTCGTAACCGCCGTCGGCGAGCGGGGAGACGTAGAACGGCGTCAGCCAGATCGCGTCCACCCCCAGTTCGGCCAGGTGGGGGAGGCGTTCGCGGATGCCGGCGAGGTCGCCCTCGCCGTCGCCGTCGGAGTCGGCGAAGCTGCGGACGTAGATCTGGTAGATCGCCGCGTCGCGCCACCAGTGCTTCTGAGGCTCCATCAACGGGGGTCCTTCCCTGTGACGAGTGCAATTTCTTGCGCAAGATTACCGCCAATTTTCGGCCATGTGACGACGATCTCGACTAGAGTTGCGCCCATGGGTCCACGACTTGCCGACATCGCGCGGCACGCAGGCGTCAGCGAGGCCACCGTCTCGCGGGTGCTCAACGACAAGCCGGGCGTCGGCAGCGACACCCGCAAGGCCGTCCTGACGGCGCTGGACGTCCTCGGCTACGAGCGCCCCGCCCGGCTGCGGCAGCGCTCCGCGGGACTGGTCGGCATGGTCATACCCGAGCTGGAGAACCCCGTCTTCCCGATGTTCGCCCAGGCCGCCGAGGGGGCGCTCGCCCAGCGGGGGTACACGCCGGTGCTGTGCACCCAGACCCCCGGCGGGATAACGGAGGACGAGTACGTGGAGCTGCTGCTGGAGCGCAACGTCTCCGGCATCCTCTTCGTCTCCGGGCGCCACGCCGACACCACCGCCCCCCACGAGCGCTACCACGCCCTGGTCTCGCGCGGACTCCCGATCGTGCTGGTCAACGGGTACGCCGACGCCATCCCCGCCGTCTTCATCTCCTGCGACGACCGGGAGGCCGGGCACCTGGCCGTCAACCACCTGGTCGCCCTCGGCCACACCCGCATCGGCTTCACCAGCGGCCCCGAGCGCTACGTCCCGGTCCGCCGCAAGCTCGACGGGTACCACCGGGCCCTGGCGCAGCACGGCCTGGACGGTGAGGACCTCGTGGAGCTGTCGCTGTTCGGCGTGGAGGGCGGCCACGCCGCCGCCACCCGGCTGATCGAACGCGGCGTCACCGCCATGGTCTGCGGCTCGGACATGATGGCTCTGGGCGCCATCCGCGCCGCCCGCCAGCGCGGCCTGAGCGTCCCCCGGGACTTCTCGGTGGTGGGCTTCGACGACTCCCAGCTCATCGCCTTCACCGACCCTCCGCTGACCACTGTCAGACAGCCGGTCAACGCAATGGCGCTGGCCGCGGTGCGTGCCCTGTGCGACGAGATCGCCGGACACCCCGTCTCCCACACCGAGTACGTCTTCGACCCCGAGCTGGTCGTCCGCGGCTCCACCGCCATCGCCCCCGCCAGGAACCACGCCCCCCTCACCCGGATCGACGCCGCTCCCGCGCACGCCCGGGCGGAGCGCCCAAGGGTCTGACCGGGCACTCCTCCCCACGGC
>NZ_LEKI01000144.1:0-14946 GCF_001029525.1 Nocardiopsis sp. RV163
GTGCGCGGCGGGGAGTTGGCGGGGGGCGCGGCCGGTCCCGGGCGCCAGGTGCAGGTTCACGTCCCCGTGGAGTGAGCCGACCTGGACGGCTGTTCCGCTGATGTCGCCGCGCACGGTGTTGGTCCGGGTGCCTGGGTCAGTGGTCGGGGAGGTGTGACAGGGGGAGTCCACGTGGTCTCCTAAAACACCTGTGACAAATGGTGTGTAAGGGGCTCAAGGTGCAGGCCGAGTTCGGGTATTTCTCTTTGGCGCTGATTTATTTGCCCTGACAAGCGGCTCCCCGAAACCGTCGTGCGCTCGGGGCCCGATTGTAGCCGTGCATTTGCACGTGCGCATGCTCGTTACCTCGAAGGATGTGGGTGTGTGGTCAGTCGGAACGCGGTCCGGAAAAAGGAAAAGGGCCCGACGCCAACAGCGTCAGGCCCTACCACTCAAGTTGGCCTAAAGGTCAGTCAAGTACCACCATTGGGGTAAGCGGGGCCTCCCAAATGTAAGCCCAGGTGTGCGGAGCCACGGCAAGGAGGGAACTCAGGAGGAGTACGCTTATTACCTTCATCGCCATCTTTCGCGTCGGGCCCCTGCGTCGCGCTCGAAGCAGTGTCAGGGGTCAGTCGTGGCGCGATGAAAAGAGGGACGCCCCAGGGGCTACTGGGGCGTCCCGTCTTTTACCGCAAAGAGCACATGTCGGTCACATGACTCCAGGCTGGTGTCAGCCTGGCTAAGTGTACTGATTACACCCTGGGATTTGGGCCAGGTAGAAGCCTGTTTTTACCGCTTCGGTAAGGTGTCCAGCAGTGACCGCACGACCTGTGCCTCGGGTGAACCGAGTTCGGTGAAGATCGCCTCGGACCGGATCAGGCTCGTGCGTCCTTCGCGCACTTCGCCGTGCGAGCTCAGGTGCTGGCCCAGGGCACGCAGAGCTTCTGCCCGTTCCTTGCGCAGACCGTGTTGCTCGGCCGTTGAGGCCGCCTTCCGCAGGTACGTGCCCACGCGACCGCTGTCTCCGTCCGCTGCTTCGATGCGGGCCAGCCCCAACAGGCTGTCGACGGTCGCCAGAGGGTTGAGAAACGTGCCCATGGCCAGGCCGCGGCGGAAGTGGGACCGGGCCTGGGTCAGATGTCCCGTGGCGAGCTGGGCGGTTCCCAGGGTCGTCAGGACGGTGCCCGTCGTCCACGGGTCACGAAAGGTCTCGAGGATTTCCAGGGCTTCCCGGAGGCATGGCACGGCTTGCTCCGGCCGTCCTCGCTGCAGGGACAACTCGCCCATGTTCGTCAGGGCGAACGCCTCCTTGCGCCTGTCACCGCGCTGGCGAGCCGTGGTCAGGACCATCTCGCACAGTGCCCAGGCCTGGCGGTGGTACCCCAGTTGCTGGAAGGCGCCCGCCAGGTTTATCCGCACCTCCATGAGCAACTGCGGGTCCCGCGAGCGTTCCAGTACTGCGGCGGCGTCGCTGAGGTCGGCGATCGCCTCGTGGGACGCGCTTACCGAGAGGAGGCACAGCCCGCGCACACGTAGGCAGAACACTGTGCCGGGGCGGTGTCCGCGCGTCTCGAACGTCTCCAAGGCCTGTTCGGCCAGGGCCCGACCTCCGGCATAGTCGTTGCCTACAAAGGAGATCATCGCCCGCTGGGCCACGGCCCACGCCTGTCCCAGCGGGTCACCGGCCTCGGACCACCGCTCATGGGCCGAACGGCTGTGCTCTTCGGCGCGGCCCAGCTCTCCCACGCGCAGAAGGGCGCGTGCCAGGTCGAAGTGGGCCCTGGCACGCTCACGGTCCTCCCCGTGACCGCTCGCCCACTCGACCATGGCGGTGTGCAGCGTGACCGCCTCGGACCAGGGGCCGTGCGCGTCCATGTGGTCGCACACCACCCGCGCCAGTCGCAGAGCAGTACGGTCCGCGCCGTGCCGGTCGGCCTCCGCCACCACGGTGAGCACGGTAGCCAGTTCGCGCCGGAACCACGCCATGGCACTTTCCTCCGGCCACCGCTCCCCGGTCGGGAACGGTTCGCGGCCGTCGCGTCCGGGCCGGTGCGGGTGCAGTGCGTGGTCGGCCCGGCTCGTCAGCGACAGGTAGGCGGCGTGCATCCTCCGCCTGGCCGCCAGGGCCCGCTCCGGGGACAGACCGTCGCGCGCGCGGTGGCGGGCGTGGACCTGGAGCAGCGCGTGCATCTCGAAGCGGTCGGGTTCGGGCTCGTTCAGCAGGTGGGCGCTGACCAGGTCCATGAGGGCCTGTCGTGAGGCGTGCTCGTCGGGGCCGACCAGCGCCGCCGCCACCCGCCCGTCCATACCGCGGGTGGGGTGCAGGCCGAGCAGGAGGAAGGCGTCACGGGCCCCCGGGTCCATGGCGTCCACGGACACGTCGAAGATGCGTGAGAGGTCCCGGCTCCCCACCCGGAAGGCGTTCAGTCCCGGGTGGGAGGGTGAGGGCAGCCTGTGCAGCAGGTCGCGCGGCGACCACGACGGATGGAACTGGGCCAGGTTGGCCACCAGCCCGACGGCTAGCGGCAGCCTGTCGCACCGTTCGATGATCTCGGCGAGGGTGTCGGCCTCCTCCTCGCCCCACGGCCGGTCGAGGGCGGCGGCGAAAATCTCGGCGCACTCGTCTTCGGAGGGGAGCCCGAGCGGCAGGTGGTCGGCGCCCTCCAGCTCCGGGAGGAAGAGGCGGCTGGTGATCACTACGGCGCACCGGGTTCCGCTGGGCAGCAGCGGTAGGACCTGTTCGGCGCTGGCTGCGTCCTCCAGGAGCAGCAGCAGGCGCATCGACCGCGTGTGCTCGCGCCACAGCGCGACGCGTTCGGCCAGGCTCAGCACGGTGGGCGGCACCGGCACGCGCAGCAGGCGCATGAGTTCGGTGAGCGCCTCCTCCGCGCTCAGCGGAGCGGCCCGCTCGTCGTGCCCGCGCAGGTCCACCGACAGCCGCGCGTCTGGGTAGAGGTCCTTGACGCGGTGGGCCACGTGCAGGCTCAACTGGCTCTTGCCCACCCCCGCCATCCCGCAGACGACCCACAGGTGCGCGAACCCCGACTCCGTCTCCCGCAGCCGCGAGCAGAGCAGGCGCGTCTGCGCGGTGCGTCCCCGGAAGCGGCGGGGGTCGCGCGCCAGGTTGTCCACGATCGTGCGCGGCCTCCCTGCCGCGGGCGGCGGTGCCTGCGGCCCACCGTCCACCTCCGGACCGGCGGTGGACCGCAGCAGCAGTTCGAACCTGCGCCGCAGCGCGGGGGAGGGGTCCACGCCCAGCTCCTCCGACAGCCGCTCCCGCAGCCGCTGGTAGGCCGCGAGGGCGTCGGCGGTCCTGCCCAGGGCGTGCAGCCCGTGCAGGAGGTGGCCGTGCAGGGACTCGTTGACGGGGTAGGAGACCAGCGCCGAACCCAGGACCTCCACCGCCTCCGCGTGCTCGCCCTCGGCGATGGCCAGCGAGGCCCACACCGCCAGTGCGTCCTGGTGGGAGCGTTCCATGGCCACACGCAACTGCTCGACCCAGCGTCCGCCCACGCCCGCCAGGGGCGGCCCCTTCCACAGCGCCAGCGCCTCCTCCAGAGCCGTGCGGGCCTCGGCGGACCGGCCCGCCTGGTGCAGGGCGCGGGCGCGTGAGCGCAGGCTCCGGAAGCGCTCCCAGTCCAGCGCCTGGGCGGGGAGGCGCAGCAGGTAGCCCTCGGCGGTGTGGGTGAGGACGGTGCGGTCCAGCCCCGCCGACTCCAATTTGCCCCTCAGACGGGTGACGTAGGTGTGCAGTGTGCTGCGGTAGCCCTCCGGCGGAGAGCCGTTCCAGAGCCGGTCGGCCAACTCCCGGAGGGGCAGCCGTGCCGGGCTGGTCAGCGCCAGGGCGGCAAGGAGCGCGCGTTCCTTGCCGGTGGTCGGGGTGACCTGGCGTCCTTCGCTGCTCAGATGGATGGAACCCAGAACGCAGAGTCTCACCGGCGGATCCTTGTCGGGAAGTGCCCCCGTTTATCGCTCTCGCTTATATGTGTGCCCTTCTGGGGTTGTTGAAACTTGTTTTGGCTCCTTTGTAATGGTGCTCGATATTTTGCACGTGCATTTTCTGGTGAAAGTACTATTTGGTAATATCGAATGATGTCCGAGGTGTCCTGTGTGGTTTCTGTGTGCCCGGGCGGCGGTGGGTGTTCCCGTCCCTTCCCCCGGAAGGCATGCTGGTGAGCGGCCTGTCGGGGGGCTGCCGTGCGCTGCGGAACCGCTACGCGGGGCTCCTTTTCCGGGCTTCGAGTGTGCCGGGGGCTACGCGAACCGGGGTGCGGCCGGGCGCCCGCCCGCGGCGCACGGTCCACCGAACCGCCCACCACCCGCCGGGCTCCGCCCGTCCCGCTTCTCCCGTGCGGCTCGGCCGTGCCGCACCGGTGTTTCCGGGAGGGCTGATTCCACGGTCTGACAAGTCCTCCGCCCTCCCCGCGCCGCCGTGCCACGGGCGCCGTTCTCCGTGCGCCCGCGCGGGGGCCGGTGTGGCCGTCCCCACTACGGCTGGAGCGGGGGGTGTACCGGGGCGGGCCCGGCGGCGGCTACGGTGCTGTTGGGCACAGGACGAGCGCCGCGCCGCTCCGTGTGGCCCTTTTCTTTGTCGGTAGCTTCTTGCGGCCCCGCTCCGGGGCATCCTCCGGGAGGAACTGGTGAACAGCGGCAACCCCCCTGAACGGGACATGCGCCTGATCGTGACCGGAGGGGGAACGGGCGGACACACCTATCCGGCCCTCACCGCCGTGCGCGCGCTGCGTGACCGGCTGGCGGCGGCCGGGGTCGCCCTGCGCGTGCTGTGGGTGGGCACCGCGGACAGCCTGGAGTCCCGTGTCGCCGCCGCCAACGGGATCGCCTTCGAGTCGGTCGCCACCGGCAAGATCCGGCGCTCGAAGAACCCCCTCAAACTCGCCTCCCGGGCCAACATCAAGGACATGGGCAACGTCCCCAGGGGCGTCGCGCAGGCCCGCGCGCTGGTCTCGGACTTCGCCCCCGACGTGGTCCTGGCCACCGGCGGCTACGTGGCCGTGCCCGTGGGCCTGGCGGCGAAGATGTGCCGCCGCCCCCTCGTGGTGCACGAGCAGACGGTCCGCCTGGGCCTGGCCAACAAGGTCCTCGCCCGCGTCGCGGCCCGTGTGGCGGTGTCGTCCCCGTCCACGACCGAGCTGCTGCCCGACTCCGCGCGCGACAACGCGGTCATCACCGGCAACCCGGTGCGCCCGGAGGTGCTGACCGGGCAGGCCGACCGGGCGCCCGGGGGACTCGGGTTCACCGGCTACGACTCCTCGCTGCCCACCGTCTACGTCACGGGCGGGGCGCAGGGCGCCGTGCAGATCAACGGCATGATCCGCGACATCCTGCCCTGGCTGCTCGCGCGCGCCAACGTCGTGCACCAGTGCGGCCCGGCCAACCTTGAGGAGGCCCGGCTCGGCGCGGCCCAGCTCCAGCCCGGCCTCGCCCAGCGGTACCACCTGACCGACTTCGTCGGCCCCGAACTCCCCGACGTGCTGGCGCTGGCCGACGTGGTGGTCTCCCGCAGCGGCGCGGGGACGATCGCGGAGCTGACCGCGCTGGGCAAGGCCGCGGTGTTCGTTCCGCTGGCCTCGTCGGCGGGCGACGAGCAGCGCCACAACGCCCGCCACCTCCAGGAGTCGGGTGCGGCGGTGGCCCTGCTGGACCGGGTCGACGCCCAGGCGCTCCAGGCGGCGGTGGAGCCGCTGCTGGCCGACCCTCGGCGGCGAGCGGGGATCGCTGAGCGGGCCCGCGAGCACGGGCGTCCCGACGCCGCGGACCGGCTGGTGGACGTCCTGCTGGCCGCGGCCCGGGGGTAGCGGGCACCGAGGGCGCCGCCGGGACCGCGGGTGCCGGGCTCCGCTCCCGCCGGGGCCCGGACACGGCTCGCGGCGGTTCCGGCCCCGGGCCGTTCCCGCGCTCCCGGCAGGGCCTCGGCGAACGGTGCGGGCCCCGTTCAGATCCAGCCGTGTTCGGCGGCGATGTGCGCGGCCTCGTGCCGGTTGGCGGCGTCGAGCTTGGCGGCGGCGGCGGCGAGGTAGTTGCGCACCGTCCCCCGGGAGAGCGAGACGCGCCGGGCGATCTCCTCCACCGGTGCGCCGTCGCGGGCCAGCGCCAGCACGTCGGCCTCGCGCGGGCTCAGCGGCGAGTCGCCCGCGCTGATCGCCTCGGCCGCGAGTTCGGGATCGACGTAGCGGCCTCCGGCCGCGACCTTGCGCACGACCTCGGCGAAGGTGCGCGAGGACACGGTCTTGGGCAGGAAGCCGTTCACACCCGCCGCGAGCGCCGACTTCAGGTAGCCGGGGCGGCCGTGCGAGGTGACGATGACGCACCGGCATCCGGGCAGCTCCGCGGCGAGCCTGCGGGCGATCTCGATGCCGTCGGGACCGGGTAGCTGCAGGTCGAGCAGGGCCACGTCCGGGCGGAGTTTGAGCGCCATGGCCAGCGCCTCGTCGCCGGAGGCGGCCTGGGCGACGACCTCGAAGTCCTCCTCCAGATCGAGCAGTCCGGCGATGGCGTCGCGGATGAGGTGTTCGTCGTCGGCGACGAGGATGCGTGTCATCTGGGAGCGTCCTTCGGAAGCGGGAGCGCGGCGTCGAGCAGGAACCAGTCTCCGTCACGGCGCGCCGTGACGCGTCCGCCGAGCGCGTGCAGGCGCTCGGACATCGCGCGCAGCCCGGTGCCCTCGCCGTCGCGGGCGGGCCGCGCGCGACCGGCTCCGTCGTTGGCGATGGTCAGGTGCACCTCCTCGTCCTCGTTCGCGGTGGCGATGGTGACCCGGGTGGCCGAGGCGTGGCGCAGCAGGTTGGTGACGCCCTCGCGCACTACCCACGCCAGGGGTTCCGCGCACCGCTCGGGTACGGGGTCGCCGGTGACCGTGCATCGGACGCCGGCGGACCTGAGCAGCGACCGGGCGCCCGAGACCTCGTCCTCCCAGGTCGTGCGCAGCTCGCCGCGTACCACACGGCGGACCTCGGTACCCGCGTCCTCGGTCAGTTCGCGGATCGCGGCGATCTCCGTCGCGGCCCGTTCACCGTGGCCGCGCTGGACGAGCTCGGAGGCCAGGGAGCTCTTCACCGCGATCGTGGCCAGCGTGCGGCCGAACACGTCGTGCAGGTCCCGGGAGATCCGCAGGCGTTCGTTGGCCAGGTCGAGCGCGGCGCGGTCCTCGTGCGCGGCCTGGAGTTCGAGCAGAACCCGCAGCATCCACGCGCTGGCCCAGCACAGCCACATGACGGCGCTGATCATCACCGCCCCGACCACTAGGAGCACGGGGTCCGCCAGGCCCAGGAGCGCCGTGGCCAGTACCAGCGCCGCCGCGTGGAGCAGAAACGCCCGGCGGGCGTGGAGGGCCGGTGCGAGGCTCGCGGCGGACGAACCGATCGCCGCCGCGGCCGTCATGCCCATCGCGGGCAGGGGGAGCACCAGACCCATGGCGACGAAGCCCGTCAGGACCAGCGACCACGCGGCGACGGCGGTGACGGGCAACCTCCGCGCGCGCCCGACGACGGTGTCGATGCTCCACTTGGTGACCAGGACGTTGCCGATGGCCAGAGCCAGGCACAGCACGGCCGCCGCGACCAGCGCGGTCAGGGGCACTCCGGCGATCCCGTCGGCCTCCACCACGCTGCGGATGAGGGTTCCGACCGGAGCCGCGACGACCAGGTAGGCGGACCAGCGCACGTAGATCTCGAACCTGCGCGCGCCGACCAGCGGCGGATTGCTCATGGACGTGATTCTCCCGTCACACCCGCTCCGCTCGCGCATCGGAGGGGGTCAGGACCGGTCCCGTCCCGCGCGTGCGCCACCACACCACCGCCGCGACGGCCACGACACCGACGCAGAGCACGGTCACCAGTACCGCTGACACGTTACCCGCCGAACGGTCGAGCGCGGCGTTCGGGTCGGCGTGCAGGACCATGAGGACCAGGGAGGCGAGTGTGTTGTGCAGTGCGTGGATGGCCACCGCGATCTCGATGCCGCCGGTGCGCCAGGTGATGACGGCCAGGCTGGCGGAGATCGTGAGTCCCCAGAGGTTGAACCACGGATCGCTCGAGATGTGGACGGCGGTGAAGACCAGGCTGGAGACGAGGACGCCGAGGAACAGCGCCGTACGCGGTCCGCGCCCCCAGCTCGCGGCGACGCGGAACACGAGCCCGCGGAAACCGTACTCCTCTCCCGCCGCCTGGAGGGGCGTCAACAGGAGGTTGATCACGAAGAACGCGAGGAGCGTGGCGGTGGACCACTGGACCTCCCGAAAAGGCATGACCGCGGGGCCCACGAGCGAGAGGAGCAGCCAGAGGGGGCCGATGTACAGGATGGCCCGGCCCAGCAGGTCGAACCGGAACCTCGACAGCACCGAGTGCAGAGACGGGCCGCGCACGCCGTAGAGCCACCGTTGGACCATCATGCTCCACGGGATGAGCAGGGCGATCGACGCCAGGTTCGCGGCGAGGAAGAGCGGTGTGTAGTCGGTGCCGCCGAAGGTCGGGTTGGTCCTGCCCATCAGGCTGTCGGCGAAGGCGGCGGCCACCGCCAGAACGAGGCTGGAGGCGAACAGCCCGGCCACCAGGAGCGCGATCGCCAGGAGGCCGCGCCCGACCCGGCGCTCGTCTCCCGCCAGCACCCGGTGGTACTCCACACCCGGCGGTAGGGGCCGCGGACCGCGGCGGCGCGCGCGCGGCGCGGCCGGACCGGAGGGCGCGAAGGGTGCCTCGGCCTGCGGAGGAGGCACACGCGGGGAGTGGTCGTCGTTGGTGCGCATGCTTCGACGCTAGTACTGGGAGCGAACGCCGCGGGGTGCGGCGGATCACGGGTTCCCTCTGTGTTCCGCACGGGCCGGGCATGACATCTGTCATGCCCCGGACACGGCGGGTCCGGCGCGGGCGCGCACCGGCCGTATGTCGGCGGGGACGTCTAGCATCGGCCCCATGACTACTCTGTCCCAGTTGCGCGAGGCCGCGCTCGCCCTTCCGGAGGCCGAGGAGGCCACCCGCTTCGGCGCGGTCGCGTTCTCGGTGCGGGGCAGGGACTTCGCCTCGGTGACCGGGGACGGCCGGGTTCTGCTCCGCCTCCCGGACGCCGAGGCCGAGGCCGCGGCCTCCGCGCACCCGACGGGGGAGCGGTGGGAGCGGGCGGGCACGCCCGTCGGCTTCGGCGTACCCCTGGCCGACGTGAACGGCAAGGACCTCAACGCCCTTATCCGGCGCGCCTGGCTGTCCCGCGCCCCCCGGCGGCTGGCCGAAGCGGCCGAGGCCGCCGCGTCCGCGGTCCCGGGTGGGGTGGGGGACCTGCCCCGGGCCATCGGCGCACCGGCGACCCGTGCGCTCGCGCAGGAGGGGCTGACCACCCTGGAGCGGGTCGCCGCGCTCACCGAGGCCGAACTGGGCGCACTGCACGGGGTCGGGCCCAAGGCGGTGCGGATCCTGCGCGAGGCCCTGGCCGAACGCGGTCTGTCCCCGCGCTGAGCGGTCCGGACGCCGGTCGGCGCGCCCTCTGACGTGGCGGGGCGCTTCGGCGGGCCGGAACACCGTCGGTTCACGCTCCGCCGGACCGGTCCGGCAGCCCGGCGGCGCGCCGCAGGCGCGCGAACTCCCCGATGAGCGGCCCCAGTTGCCAGTGCGCGTTGCGGCCGCTGGGGTTGGGCAGCAGCCACACCCGGGCGCCGCCGATCTCCGCGTCCTGGGGGCCCACCGCCGCGCGGCGTTCGGCGAAGGCCTCCCGGTAGGCGGTCACGCCCAGGACGGCCAGCCACCGGGGCCGCCACCGCAGGACCTTCTCCCGCAGCCTGCGCCCGCCCTCCGCGTACTCCTGCCGGTCCAGTTCGTCCGCCTGGGCCGTGGCCCGCTCGACGACGTTGGTGATGCCCAGGCCCAGGGAGAGCAGTTCGTCCTCCTCGTCCGGCCTGAGCTGGCGCGGTGTGAAGCCGGACCCGTGCAGGGAGGGCCAGAAGCGCGTACCCGGCTTGGCGAAGTGGTGCCCGACCGCGCCCGAGGTCAGGCCGGGGTTGATCCCGCAGAAGAGCACGCCCAGGTCCTCGGCGATCACGTCCGGGACGAGCCTGTTCCGGGCCGCCTCCAGCTCCGCCTTGCTCGGGCCGGGCCTGTGCCCGGCCCTTGCGGAGCGTGCGCGCGGGCGCTCCGCACCGCCCTTCGACCCGCCCTCTGCCCGTCCGCTCGCGGAGTCCATGTGCCACCCTTCCGTGTGCGCTGTCGGTGACGCGGGCGACCGCGTCACTGTCGCGGTCATCTGCCCGCGACCACTGTTCCCCAAGCACCGCGGGGTCGGGTGCCGCTCCCGCGAGCGCTAGGCCTCCATCGCGGGCAGCAGGCGAAGCACCAGCGGGGCCGAGCGCGGTTCGGCCAGTTCGGCGCCGTCGAGGACGACCAGCCCGGCCCCGGGCGGCACGGGAGCCTCAACCCCCTCTCCGGGGGGAACCCGGCGGAACCGGAACTCGGGTTCGCCGACCTCCTCACGCATCGCCGCCTCGTCCTCGGGCCCGGGCTGCCGCGCGGTCGATCTGCTGGTCCGCCCCACCGCCTCCGACGGGCCCGGGTCTGCGCCGACTCCCCGCGGCCGGGGCGGCGGCAGCCCGGGCACCAGCCACAGCGTCTCGCCGGGCGTGCACAGTCCGGCCAGCAGTCCGGGCACGGTGTCACCGGGTCCGGTGAGCCGCAGCGACGCGCTGCGGCCCTCCACCAGCCGCCCCAGGGCGGCGGCCTGCCCGTCCGAGAGCGCGACCGCCTCCAGCAGTTCCGCCGCCTCCTCCACCGGCGCCGCCGCCGAGGTGCCGCGCCGCAGCGGCCACCGGGGGAAGGCCGGCCTGGGCCAGACGTAGGGCAGGCCGCCGGGCGTGCCGGGGAACAGCGGCGCGTAGTGCGCCGGGTCCTTGTACACCAGGGCCGAGCGGTGCGACAGGTGCAGCGCGTCGTCGCCCAGCCACGGCGGGAGCATGTCGCGCTCCCACAGCTCCTCCTCCTCGGGGACGCGGCCCCCGGTGAAGGCCGGAAGCGAGGGCAGCACCGAGTCGGCGTACCCGCGGCGGCGCCACTCCCGGCACACCGCCACCCCGTAACCGGCCAGCGCGGGCACGAAGCCGCGCCACATCGCCACGGCCGGGTGGCGCTTCCACCCGTACTCGGGCCACACCAGGGCCCGCAGCACCTGCATGGTCTCCACCCGCTGCTTGCCCAGCCTGCGGTCGTCCAGCACCCGCGCGCACTCGGCGAACCCGGGGCGGGGCAGGAAGGTCTGCATCGTCCCCCCGTCCGGCCAGCGGCGTCCTCGCCGTTCAGGCCCTCGTGCGGTCCGCTACCCGCCCGCCGACCGTGCTACCCCCGGCGCCGGTCCGCGCGTCCCCGACCGGCACCGCCGCCGGGGACCGGCTGAGGGCGCCGGGCCGGGTCACGTCCAGGACGGCGATGTCGGGGGAAACCCGTCCAGCGCGGCAAGGGCGGCCGGGGCGGCGGCCCCCGCGTCGGGCGCGCCGCGCGTGGCGAAGCCGCTCAGTTCCAGGGAGGCGGTGAGCAGTCCGAGGATGTCGGCCTCGTCCTCGACGATGAGGGCCCGGGCCGCCGGAGCGGCGGTGCCGGAGGGCGCGTTGGGCATGCGGGAGCCCTGAAGGTTGGTGGGACGTAGGAACACGAAAGGTGAAGGGTCGCGGGCAGGAGTTCGGTGAGGACTCTCCTCCACCGGGAGTCACCGCCGTTCGCCCCCGGGGAACGGTTGACGCACCGCGACGCGCGGTATACCGCTGGTACGCGTTCGAGGCCGGAAGGGTTGGTCGCATGGGTGGTGTCCACGGGTTTCCCGCAGGTCAGGTCCACGGAGCCCGACCGGGGGACCCGCCTCCGCCCGCGTTCGGACTCCGGGTTCCCGTATCCGGACCCGCCTTCGGGCCGCCCGCGTCCGCGGTGGGGCCCACGCCCCCCGCGTCTGCGGTTCGACCCGACTCGTCCGCCCGGCACCGCCGACCCCGGGCGGGCGCCGCGTGATCGTCGTCGGCCTGTCCTCGGGAACCTCGGCCGACGGCATCGACGTCGCCGCCGCCCGCTTCGCCCTGGACGGGGACCTCGTCCTCCTGACCCCGCTGGGGCACCGCACCGAGCCCTACCCGGGCGACCTGCGGGAGGAGATCCGCGCCGCGCTCCCCCCGGCCCGCACGACCATGGAGGCCGTCTGCCGGCTCGACACCCGCATCGGCCGGGCGTTCGCGGACGCGGCGCTGCGCGCGGTCGGCGAACTCTCCGGCGGACGGGCCGACCTGGTGGCCTCGCACGGCCAGACCCTGTTCCACTGGGCCGATCAACGGGCCGACGGCGCCACGGTCCACGGCACCCTCCAACTGGGCCAGCCCGCCTGGATCGCCGAGGCCACCGGCCTGCCCGTGGTCTCGGACCTGCGCACGGCCGACGTGGCCGCGGGCGGACAGGGCGCGCCGCTGGCCAGCCTGCTCGACGCCCTCCTGCTCGGGGCGCGCCCCGAACCCACCGCGGCCCTCAACCTCGGCGGCATCGCCAACGTCACCGTCCTGCGTGGAGGGGAGGCGCCGCTGGCCTTCGACACCGGCCCGGGCAACGCCCTGCTCGACGCCGCCGCGCACCGGGTGAGCGGCGGGCGCGCCGACTTCGACGCCGACGGGGCCGTGGCCCGCTCCGGCCGCCCCGACCCCGCCCTGCTGGAGTACCTGCTCGCCGAGCCCTACTACCGCCTGCCCCCGCCCAGGACCACCGGGCTGGAGCTGTTCGGCCCCGGCTACCTGGACGCGGCGCTGCGCGCCACCGGCACGCCCGACGACGCGGACCTGATGGCCACCCTGGTCGAACTCACCGCCGCCACCGTCGCCGACGCGCTGCGCCCCCACGGCGTGGCCGAGGTGCTGGCCTCGGGCGGCGGCACCCGCAACCCGGTCCTCATGGAACGCCTCGCCGCCCGGCTCCGCCCGGCGCGGCTCTCCACGTTCGACGCCCTGGGGCTGGACAGCGACGCCAAGGAGGCCTACCTGTTCGCGCTGATCGGCTTCCTCACCTGGCACGGGCTCCCCGGCTCCGTGCCCTCCTGTACCGGAGCCCGCCGAGCGCCGGTGGCCGGACGCCTCACACCTGGCGCCTCACCGCTCCGGCTCCCCGAACCCGCGCCCGCCGTCCCCGCGCGCCTGCGCGTCGGGGCACGGGACCGGCGGACCCCCGCCCCCCACCACCACCCGGAGTAGCGCAGTGCAGACAATCGACCTCGTGGTCATCGCGGTGTACCTGCTGGGATCGGCCTGGCTCGGACTCAGGCTCTCCGGCCGACAGCGCGATATCAAGGACTACTTCATCGGCGACCGGAAGCTGCCCTGGTGGGCGGTGTGCCTGTCGGTGGTGGCCACCGAGACCAGCGCCCTGACCGTGATCAGTATCCCCGGCGTGGCCTACCTGGGCAACGTCACGTTCCTCCAGGTGGCGGTCGGCTACCTGATCGGACGGGTGGTCGTGGCCTTCGTCCTGCTGCCCCGCTACTACCGGGGCGAGATGACCACGGCCTACGCCTACCTCGGCATCCGCTTCGGCCGCGGCATGCAGGGCACGGCCTCCGTCGCGTTCCTGTTCACCCGGCTGCTCGCGGACGGGGTGCGGCTGTTCGCCGCGGCCATCCCCGTCAAGATCATCCTGGACTCCTACGGGATCGACCTGTCCTACTTCGCGATCATCGCGCTGCTGGGCGTGGTGACGATCCTGTACACCTTCGTCGGCGGCATCCGGGCCGTGGTCTGGGTGGACGTCCTGCAGATGGCGGTGTACGCGGTCGGCGGCGTCGCGGCGCTGGCGGTCATCGGGGGCGGCCTCGACGTGAACTTCCTGGCGGTGGCCGCCGACGCGGGCAAGACCCAGTTCCTCGACCTCACCTCGAACCCGGTCTCGGCCCCCTACGCGACGGTCACCGCGGTCCTGGGCGGGGCCTTGCTCTCCACCGCCTCCCACGGCGCCGACCAGATCATCGTGCAGCGGCTGCTGGGCTGCCGCAGCCTGCGCGAAGCCCAGAAAGCGGTGATCGGCAGCGCGGTCGTGGTGTTCTTCCAGTTCGCGCTGTTCCTGACCGTGGGCCTGGCGCTGTACGCCTACTACGAGGGCGCCTCGGTGGAGGGGATGGGCCTGGCCAACTCCGACGAGCTCTTCCCGACTTTCATCGTGGAGGGTCTGCCGGCCGGCCTGTCGGGCCTGCTGCTGGCGGGGATACTGGCCGCGGCGATGAGCACCCTGTCGTCCTCGCTGTCGGCGCTGTCCTCCTCCACCATGGCCGACCTGTACCAGCGGTTCAGCAGGCGCACGCTCACCGACGCCCAGGGCCTGCGGCTGGGCAGGCTGTTCACCCTCGGCTGGGGGCTGGTCTTCATCGGGGCGGCGGCGATGTTCACCGGCACCGACAACCCGGTCGTGGAGCTGGGCCTGTCCGTGGCCAGCCTGACCTACGGCGGCCTGCTGGGCGCGTTCTTCCTGGGGCTGTGGGTGCGCGGGGCCCGCCAGCTCGACGCGGTGATCTCCTTCGCGGTCGCGGTGTCCGCCATGGTCTGGCTGTTCCTCTTCCAGCCCGGCCTGGTCGGCTTCACCTGGTACACCGCCATCGGCACGACCATCGTGCTGGGACTGGGCTACCTGCTTTCGCTGCGCCACCGCGGCGCGGCGCCCCGCCCCGAGACGGCGCCTGGGCATTCCTCCGGCGCCGCGAACGGCGCGCAGGGCGGGTCCGCCCTGGCGGACGAGGGAGGGCGCTCCTGACCCCGCCCCGGCCCGCGCCGAGGTCCCGCCGCACCGCTGGACGGCACACCCGCCTCCGCGCACACAGGAAGGGCCGGTCCGGGAACCGGCGAATTCTAGGGATCGTTGCAACACTGAAGGTCAGTTGCTTGCTTGAAGCAGCTTAGCGAGGCGCTCGGCTGGGGTATCCCAGCCGAGCGTTTTGCGTGGGCGCCCGTTGAGCTGGACGGCCACC
>NZ_LEKI01000145.1:0-14762 GCF_001029525.1 Nocardiopsis sp. RV163
GGGCCGAAACCACCATGCTGGGGCGGCGGAGGCTGGCGGTAACCGGCCTGGGGCCCCGACTGCGGGTGCTGCGGTCCCGAATGGCGCTGCGGCGAGAACATGCCCTGCTGGGGTCCGGACGTGCCCGCAGGCGGAACGGAGTGCCCCTGCTGGGGTCCCGAGTGCGGCTGCGCTGGCGGGAAGCCCGGCGGCCGCTGGGCGCCGGGGAACGGCTGGGCGGAGGGCTGCGGCCCCGAGGACTGCTGGCCCGGGGTCTGCTGCTCGGAGGAGGGCTGGCCGGGCCGATCGGGCTGCCCGCTCGGAGACCACGGGGCCCCCGGCTGCGCACCGACCGCCGAACCGGCGGCGGCAGCGGCACCCGGGCCCTGTGCCCCCGGGGGCTGCTCCTCGGCCAGGCGCCGGGCCTCCTCCTCGCGGCGCTTCGCCTCCTCCTGGAGTTCGGCCTCCCTGCGGACCCGCTCCTCCTCGCGCCGCTTGGCCGACTCCTCCTCGGAGTGGCGGCGCTGCTCCTTGCGCTCCTCGGACAGGTCGGACCAGCCCTCCTTGAGGCTGCCCAGGAACTTGTTGAACTTGCCGCCCTTCCTGTCCCCCTCGTCCGCGCCTCCGGAGAAGGCGGGGTCGTCGGGGTCGAACACCGCGGTACCGGCGGTCCCGCCGCCGGAAGCTCCGCTCCCGGAGGCCGCGCCCCCGGAGAAGGCCGGGTCACCCGGGTCGAACACCGCGGTGCGCGGGGCCTCATCCGGGGCCCCCTCCGCCCCGTGAACACCAGGAGCACCGGCAGCACCAGAGGTACCGGGAGTGCCGGAAGCACCGGGACCAGCCGGGTCGAACACCGCGGTGCGCGGCGCCTCACCGCCCAGGTCGCCGTCGGTCAGGTTGGACGTGGGGATCTCGTCGTCGGTGAGGTCGGCGGTGGGCAGCTCGTCCTCGTCGCGCCGTGGGAGGTCGGCCGGGTTGACCCGCACGGTCGCCCCGTCACCCGCCCCGTACCCTTCTCCCGCCCCGGGGCCGCCGCGGCCAGGGAGATCGGCCGGGTCGACGCGCATCGTGGCGCCCGTGCCGCCCGGGTCGGAGTTGGGCTCCTCTTCATCGTCGCCGCCCTGCGCCCAGGAGGGGTTGATGCGCATGGTGCTGGGTTCGTCGTCGATCGGCGCCGCCGACCGCTCCTGGGCGGGGCCCAGCCGCACCGTTCCGGGGTCCTCGTCATCGGAGCCGGGGGTGCCCTGTCCGGACCCGCCACCCTGCCCGGATCCGCCCATGTGGGTGGTCGCGGCCTCCTCGTCACCCTGACCGCCACCGTCCTGGAGTTCGCTCAGGGAACGGGTATGCCGTGTCCACTCGCTGCCGTTCCACCATCTGAGCGTCTGCGCGTCGCCCTGCGGGTCCGCGTACCAACCCGGCTCGATAGATCCACCCATGGGCGACAGACTAAAGGGTTGCCGAACGGCGATGAACCAGCGGTATCCGATTACCGGTGGTCAGAGCACCCGGGCTATTTTTCTCCCGCCGCGGCGTACTCACCTCGTCGCGCAGGGCCGCGGACCGGCGGGAGCGCGCGGACCGCTCGGCGGCGGGACGAGGCCGGTGGCCAGCAGCCGTGCGGTGTCCAGTCTGCCGGGGCCCTTGGCGCAGGAGCCGGGGACCTGGTCGTGGCCGAAGTGCCCTCCCCTGGCCCACGCGCGCGCCGCCCGCGCCGCGCGCGTGGTCTCGGCCGAATGCGGCGCCGTCGCGGCCCGCGACGCCGTGCTGCGCGCCGCCGCGCCACCCGTCGCCGCCACGGTCCCCGCCACCGGTCCCACGGGGTCCGCGCGCCAGACCCGCTCCACCCCCCAGGAGTCCAGCCACGTCAGGATCGGGGACAGCCCGTGCAGCGGACCATCGGTGAAGGGGGTCTCCCAGGAGGACACCACCGCCACCACCAGACACACCCGCCCCTCATGGCCGTGGTCGTGGTACAGCCCGTACCGGCGGGTGCCGCCCAGGGCCAGGCGTCCGCGGCGGGTCGCGGCCAGGGTCTGGACCACGTCGCCGGTCAGCGGGTTCCACACCAGGTGCGCCTCGCGCTCCTCGTTCACCAGCCGCTGCGCCTCCTCGCGCGCGGACCAGGATTCGGGGTCGGACCCCGTCACCGTCCACACGGCGCGCGGAGCGCCGATCCCGGGGGATGTCCGGGTGCTCGTCCCACCGCCGAACCTCTCGGCGCCGGGCATCCACGCCTCCGTCATGGCCTTCCCCCGTCCGGTCGTCGTGCGCCGGGCCTCCGGTACCGCGCGAGCACCCCCGACTCCTCTCTGAGTACGCCAACACAACGGAGAAGTCCAGAGCCCCTCACCCGGAGGACAGGGACTTGTCACCGCCCGTAGGAGTTCCGTGGGAAGGGGCCGGAGCCGCGCGGGGGAGGGCGGGGCGAAGGAGGCGTCCGGGCCCGCGGCCCCTGACGCCGTTGCGACTACTCCGTGGTCTCCTCGGAGTCCTCGGAGATGCGCAGGGAGAACGCCTGGAGGAAGATCTCACCTATCTCGGTGGGGTCCTCGGTCATGTAGGCGGCGCCGCCGGTGGCGGCGGCGATCTCCTGGAGCGGCTCCAGGTTCTGCACGTCGGGCCCGAACGCGATGGTGATGATCGGGATCGGCCGCGACGGGCTAGCCAGGGACTCGATCTGGGACGTCAGCTCGTCCAGCCCCAGACCGCCGGGGTTGTCGTTGTCGCCGTCGGTCAGCATGAGGATGACGTTGGTCCGGTCCGGCTGGTAGGTGCGCGACATCTCCTGATAGGCCGCCAGGTAGGTCTCGTACAGCGCCGTGTCCCCCTGCGGCAGGGGCTGGAGCGAGGCCAGCGCGCCCGCCAGGTCGTCCCGGTGCGCGGCGCCGTCGTCGGAGGCCGCCTGGAGCTCGCGGATCGGCGCGATCTCCTGGTAGTGCAGCTCGTTGTTGACGTTGGTGGAGAACTCCCACAGGCCCAGCTCCGAACTGGGAGTGAACATCTCCAGGCCCTGCGTGGCGGCGGCGCTGGTCACCTGCATGCGGGTCATCCCGGTCCCGGGCACCCCGGCCAGCATCGAGCCGGAGACGTCCACGATCGCCAGGACGCGGGAGTCCATCTTGAGCTGGTTCCAGGTGCGGATCAGCCCGGTGATCGACTCCGCCGCGGGCGTGGGCAGTTCGGCGGGCGGCTCGGCGGCGAAGCCGACCTCACCGGTGAGCACGGAGGCGTCGATCTGGCCCTCGGGACCGCGGAAGCCCTCCGCGAGCAGCCGGGTCCGCGCGTCCTCCCCGCGTACCGCCTCGCGGAACTCCTCGGCGGCGCGGGTGACGGCGCTCTCCTCGCCGCGCACGACGTAGGGGTAGTCGAGGTAGTAGGTGCCGCCCTCCATGTAGTCGGCCTGGGCGGGGTCGTCCCCGTGCGCGGCGTTGTAGCGCCACACGGCCTGTTCCGACATCACCATCATGGGCGGGGCCTCGGCGGCGCCGCCGCTGAGGGCGAGGAAGGCGGCCTCCTCGTCCGAGGACGCGCCCCGGTGCAGTGACTGCAGGGCCGCGGTCATCCGCGCGTTGAACGCGTCGGTGTCGGGGCTGGCCTCCTCCAGCGCGCCGTGCAGGAGGTAGAGGGTGCCCAGACCGGTCGCGTTGCGGGCGGGGTCGACCACGCGGACGGTGCGCTCCGACTCCTGGCCCGGGGCGGTGGTGGGCACGACCTCCGCCCAGCTGCTCGGGGATTCCTCGTCGTCGAATTCGGTGAGCTCGGCGAGGACCAGCGGCGAACGGGCCACGGATGTACCCGTCTCGGTGACGGCGGCGTCGCCGGCCTGGTTCTGGACCAGGCGCGGCCACAGGGAGGAGTCCGGGATCCACACGTCGGAATCGGTGTCGCCCATGGTCGCGCCCTCGCCGGTGATGCCGAAGGCGACGTTGGCGGAGTCGACCTGGCGCACCTGCACCTGAACGCAGCTCCCGTCCACCTGGTGCTCCTCCGCGTTGAAGTCGGAGGCGACGTCGATCAGGGCCGGGGCGATCTCGGGGCTGACCGCGACGTCCAGCGCGATGTCGGAGCCGCCGCAGCCGTCGGACCGGCCGAACACGTAGACGCCCACCGCGGCGAGGCCGACCACGATTACCAGCGCGGCGGCCAGCGCCGCGAAGGCGCCGCCGCGGCCGCGACGGCGCCTGGACCGGCCGGAGGTCTCTTCTGCGTATCTTCCGCGGTGACGTCCCACAGCTTTCCTCACTGGTGGTGTACGGACGAGGCGTACAGGGGGGTGTTACTGGTGGGAAACGGTACTCAACAGTCCAGACCGGGTTAATGCCGACCGTGTGGCTCGCCCGCCGGCCCTGACGGGGGCCCGCGGGTGTGAACCCGGGCACGGCACCGACCGCCTCGGGGGATTCCTTCCGTTCGTCCCGCGTTCTCCTTTCCGGCCGAGGTGGAACGAAATTCGATTCCGATACCCAATCGAGACCGCGCCGGTCGGAGGCGGCTCCGGTCGTCAGCCGTCGCAGTCGGGCACGCAAAGACGCCGCGAGATGGAGCTGAGGAAGATGTCGCCGATCTCGTCGGGGTCGTCGGTGACGAACAGCGAACCGCTGGTGGCGGCCGCGATCCGCCGCAGCTCCTCCTCCGCGACCTGCTGCTCGCGCGATCCGAAGGCGATGATGAACATGCTGACCGGCCGCTCGGGGTCGAAGCGGTCCTGGAGCGCCGCCACCAGGTCCGCGTGCGTGATGTCGCTGGACCCCTCGTCCTGCCCGGCGGTGAGCAGGATGACGCTGTTGATCTTGTCCTCGTCGTAGTCGTCCTGCACCCGGTCGTAGGCGGCCAGGATGTTGTCGTACAGGCGCGAACCGCCGCCGCGGACCGCGATCCCCTCGGCCACCCCGATGAGCTCCCCGCGACGGGTGGCGGTGTCGCCCTGCTCCGTCCCGCCCAGGGGGCGCATGTCCGCGGCCTCGACGCGGCCGCTCGTGTCGTCGTCCGACATCAGCCACAGGCCCATGTCGGTCTCGTCGGGGAACAGCGACAGGCCCATGAGCGCCGCCTGCCGGGCGACCTCCATCCGGCTCGGGCCCCCGTCGAGGTCCTGAGCCATGTTCGCGGAGGTGTCGGCGAGCACCAGGGTGCGGCTCGGCATCGACAGCCGGTTCCAGTCGGTGACCGAGGCCAGCAGGGCGTCCCCGGTGAGGTCGTCGTGGGTGGGCGGCTCCTCAGCGGTCACACCGAACCTGTCGGGGTCCTCACCGGCCGCGCCGGACAGGGTGCCGTCGGGGTCGCGGAAGCCGAGATCCCGGAGCCGGGCGCGGTAGGAGTCCTGGCGCAGCACCTCGTGCAGGTCCGCGGCGGCCGACCGCAGCGAGGCCGTGTCGGTGGTGGTGACGTAGGGGTAGTCGAGGCTGACGGTGCCCTCGGCGGGGTAGTGGGCCTCCAGCAGCGGCGCCGACCCGGCGCGGTCGGCGTTGTAGGACACCACCGCCTGTTCGGGGACGGCGATCAGCGGGTCGACGCGCCCCCCGCCGCCTTCGCCGCTTGCGCCGCCCCCGTGGCCGGAGGGGTAGAAGGTGGCGAGGTCGATCTCGCCGAACGCGCTGTCCAGTTGCACGTCGCGTACGAAGTCGGTCATGGCGGTGTCGGCCTCGTCACCGGTGCCCAGGTGGCGGCGGACCGCGTGCATGACGGCCATACCGTCGGCGCCGCGGTTGGGGTCGATCATCACCAGGGGGCGTTCGCGGTCGTCGGGCAGGACCAGGGGCCATTCGGTCCCGTCTGGCCCGGGCATGCCCTCGCTGCCCCGCGGCGCGGCCAGGACCACCGGTGAGCCGGCCAGCGATGGCGGGTCGGTGTCGATGCGGTGCGTGCCGCCGCCGGAGACGCGGGTCAGCTCGACCCAGGCCGAGGACTCGGGCACCCACACGTGCGGGGCGATGGTGGAGTCGCCCGCGCGGCCCCCGGACAGGGCGCTCATGATGCGGTGCGGCGCGATCTCGTCCACCTGCGCGTACACGCACTCGCCGTCGTAGCTGGGGCGCTCGTCGTTGAACCCGTCCGCGGCCTCGCGGAGCACGGGCGCGATGCTCTGGGCCGCCGACACGCGCAGGTAGCGGGTGTCGCTGCAGCCGAGCATGTCGAGTCCGACCGGGACCGCGACCGCGGCCGCCGCGATCAGGGCGACGGTGATCGCGGTGATCCCCAACGGGGACGCGACCGCCCTGCGGGTGTTCGCGGCGGTCGGTGAGGCCTGACGGTGGCGTCCACTGGGCACGGGTACTCCGGGGGGTCAATGCGGGGTCGACGCCGGGGCGGGGCGGTGCCCCCGCGGTGCCACGGCCTCGGCCCCGCGGAAGCGGGTGCGAACCTCCGCGCACCCGACGGCGTCACACGGTATGGAGGCCGAACGACCACACCGTGAGGCGCGAACGACACGTTTCCAGGACCTTACTCGTTGGTAATGCAGGAGAGGAAGCCCTTCCCGACCAGACCGGGGTGATCGCTTTGTTACCGTGCCCGTCAAGGGTCGCTCGGCGCTCCCCGCTAGGCTTAGGCCCCGCGTCCACACCCAGCCCACACTCCCCAGTGGACGTCCCGTGACACCGACCCCCGAGGGTTTTTGGCATGTCCCCATCGCATCGTGAACACCGGAGCCGAGGCACCCTCGGCACCGCCATGCTCGCCGGAGCGTGCTGCCTCGGCGCGGTCGCCTACGGGGCGATCGTCGGTCCGTCGATGCTGCCGCCGGACCAGCGTGACGTGCGGACCGCCACCGCGATGACCCCGGATTCGGCCCCCGACGCGGCCGAGCCCGAGGAGGTCGTGGAGGGGGGTCCCAGCGGTCGGCTCCAGGTCCAGGTGAGCGACCGCGGACGCGCCTGGGTGCAGACGCTGATGTGCACCGGGAACCCGGAGGAGGACCCCGCCGCCTGCGCCGAGCTGGCCCGGGTCGCGGAGGAGTTCCAGGCCGACGCCGGCGAGCCGGTCACCGTCGAGGAGGAGTCGGTCGCCGCCGAGGGCGGCGGGGACGAGGCCGCGGAGGGCGACGCGGACGACGCGGGTGACGAGGCCGACGCGGAGCCGACCGAGGCCGTCAACACGGGCAGCGCGCTGCTGTTCACCGAGGTCCGCGAGGGGACCGTGTGCACCGACAAGGTGTACGGACCCCAGGAGGCCACCATCGTGGGCACCTGGGAGGGCCAGGAGGTCGAGACCACGCTCACCCGCAAGGGCTCCTGCGAGGAGGCGCGCTGGCAGCGCCTGCGCGCCCTCACCGAGCAGATCAGCTGACGGACGGCGCGGCCGGGCCTGGGACGCGGTGAGGCCTGCCGGGCGATTGGGTCCGTGTCCACGGGACGCCCGTCCACAGGCCGCGATCAGGGCTTACCGGGCGCGGCGGCGCGGGCGTAGGCTCGATGACGGGGGCGCCACGCGCCGGCGACAGCAGGGGTTAGACCCCCCGTTTTCCAGTGTGTCGCGCCGCCGACAGCGCCACCAGCCCCGCGCGGCCCCTGTGGGCGGTGGTCCGTGCACGGCTTCCGAGCGGGCTGCGCCAACCCCGTGCGCGGCTCCGGGCCGGGGTTCCCCGACCCTGTGGGCGGCCTCTGGACCGCAACCCTCGCGGACCGGAGATAATCGTCCCCCATGGACGTCATCAAGGTCAGTGACCCCGCGGACCCGCGCCTGGCCGACTACACCCGCCTGCGCGACGTGAACCTGCGCCGCCACCTGGAGGCCGAGCACGGGCTGTTCATGGCCGAGGGCGACAAGGTCATCCGCCGGGCCGCCGCGGCCGGGTTCGAACCCCGCAGCTTCCTGCTCACCGAACGCCGGGCCGAGGCGCTCGACGACGTGGTCGCCGCCTCCTCCGCGCCGCTGTACGTGGTCGAGGAGGACACCGCCGAGAAACTCGTCGGCTTCGACCTGCACCGCGGCGCGCTGGCCGCCTTCCACCGCCGCGCCCTGCCCCCGCTCGACGGCGTCCTGGCCGGGGCGCGCACCATCGTGGTCCTGGAGGACCTGGTGGACCACACCAACGTGGGAGCCATCTTCCGCAGCGCCGCCGGTCTGGGCGTGGACGCGATCGTGCTCGCGCCTCGCTGCGCCGACCCCCTGTACCGGCGCGCGGTCAAGGTGTCCATGGGCGCGGTCTTCACCCTGCCCCACACCCGCATGGACGACTGGTACGGCGGTCTGGACACCCTGCGCGCGGCCGGGTTCCACCTCATGGCGCTCACGCCTGGGGAGGGCTCCCTGCCCCTGGGCGAGGCCATGGCCGCCCTCGCGCCCGGCGAGCGGGTCGGCCTCCTGCTCGGCACCGAGGGCGACGGACTCTCCTCCCGCTGGCTGGAGCGGTCCACCGCCCGGGTGCACATCCCCATGGCCGACCGCGACGTCGACTCCCTCAACGTCACCGCCGCGGCCGCCATCGCCTGCTACGAGCTCACCCGCTCCACCGGCTGACGCGCCCGTCCCGTTAGGGTGGCGCCTGAGACGGACCGAGGGGAAGGGCGGCGCGACATGGGCGGCCGAACGCTGGTGCAGTGGGAGCAGAACAGGGACAACGCCCCGGACTCCCTGACCGTGGACCTCTACGCGGGGGGAGCGGCGCCCGGCAGCGGACTGGACGAGGTCGCCTTCTACCAGGTGCCCTACACCCCCTCCACCCAGGGCGTCGACGCGCGGCTCGACATGATCGCGCGGATGCCGTCGCTGGAGGTCGTCCAGCTCCTGTCCGCCGGGTACGAGCAGGTGCTCCCGCTGCTGCCGGACCACGTGACCCTGTGCAACGGGCGCGGCCTCCACGACGCCAGCACCGCCGAGCACGCCCTCGCGCTCATCCTGGCCGCCCAGCGGGACCTGCCCCGGTGGGCGCTCGCGCAGAGGGAGCACCACTGGGGCTCCGCCCGGCTGCGCTCCCTGGCCGACTCACGCGTGGTGATCGTCGGCTACGGCAGCATCGGCCAGGCCGTCGAGAGCCGCCTGCTGCCCTTCGAGGCCGAGGTCGTGCGCGTGGCCAGCCGCGCCCGTCCGGACGAGGGCGTGCACGGTGTGGACGAGCTGCACGCCCTGCTGCCCGGGGCCGACATCGTCGTCCTGGTCACCCCGCTCACCGAGGCCACCCGCGGCCTGTTCGGCGCCCGCGAGTTCGCCCTGCTGCGCGATGACGCCCTCGTGGTCAACGTGGGTCGCGGCCCGGTCCTGGACACCGGCGCCCTGCTGGAGCAGAAGGGACGGGTGCGGGCCGCCCTCGACGTCACCGACCCCGAGCCGCCGCCCGCGGACCACCCGCTGTGGAACGCCCCAGGCGTGTTCCTCACCCCGCACGTGGCGGGCGGCTCGGCCGCGTTCTACCCGCGTGCCCGCGCCTTCATGGACGCCCAGCTCGCCCGCTGGGCCGCCGGTGAGCCGCTGGCCAACGTGGTCCGCGCCGGATCAGACCGCAACGCCTGACACCGCGTCGGTGCGCCCGGCCCCGGGCGAGGTTCCGCCCGCCCTGGCCGCGCGGCCGACCCCGGAAAGCGGGCCCGGTTCCGTCCCTTCGGTGACGGAACCGGGCCGGGCCTCCCGCGCGGCGCGTCCGCGGAACTGTCGCAGGCGGGCGGCACAC
Organism: Nocardiopsis sp. RV163; assembly: GCF_001029525.1. Lineage (NCBI taxonomy): Bacteria > Bacillati > Actinomycetota > Actinomycetes > Streptosporangiales > Nocardiopsidaceae > Nocardiopsis > Nocardiopsis sp. RV163. Next base: position 9,587 of record NZ_LEKI01000145.1, read on the forward strand.
TGGGGAGGATGCGGATCGCGGTGGTCGCCGACGGCGAGGGCGGCGGCTGGCTCCAGGAACTGGACGAGGCCCCCGGCCCGATCCGCCGCGTCGGCGACCTGGCCGCCGCCGTGCGCGAGGCCGAGCACGCCCGCTCCCAGCCGCCCCGCTGGGTCTGGTCGGCCGGTGAGGACGTCTACCCCGACCTCGTCCGCGCCGGGGTGCGCGTCTCGCGCTGCCACGACGCCGCGCTCACCGAGGCACTGCTCCTGGGCTACCGCGCCCGCCACGGCGAGGCCTCCTCGCTCGGCGCCGCCTGGGCCCGCCTGCACCGGCTGCCCGTCCCCGACGACCCCGTGCGCCCCCTCGGCGGGGGCGGCGCCGCCCACACCCAGCCCGCGCTCTTCGAGGCCGACCGCTCCACCCTGCCCCCGGGCACCGACCGCCTCGCCGCCCTGGTCGAGGTGCACGCCGACCAGCTACGGCGCCTCGCTGAACTCCCCGAACCCGCGTCCGGCCGCATGCGCCTGCTCGCCGCCGTGGAGTCGGCCGGGGGACTGGCCGCAGCGGAGATGAGCCACGACGGCCTGCCCTGGCGGCCCGACGTCCACGACGAGATCCTCACCGGGCTCCTCGGCCACCGGCCGCCCTCCGGGCAGCGCCCGCCCGTGCTCGCCGACCTCGCCGCCCGCATCGGCGAGGCCGTGGGCCGCGAGGTCAACCCCGACTCCCCGGCGCAGGTCCTGCGGGCCATGGCGTGGATCGGCCACCCCGTCGACTCCACCCGCTCCTGGGTCCTGGAGAGGATCGACCACCCCGTCGTCCCGCTCCTGCTGCGCTACAAGGAGCTCGCCCGCCTGCACTCCGCCAACGGCTGGACGTGGCTGGACACCTGGGTGCGCAGGCGTCCCGGCCCGGACGGGACCACCCTCGGCCGCTTCCACCCCGACTACGTGGTCGGCGGAGTGGTGTCGGGCCGTTGGGCCACCCGGGGCGGCGGCGCCCTCCAGATCCCGCGGTCGCTGCGCGGGGCGGTCCGCGCCGACCCGGGCTGGGTCCTCGTCCGCGCCGACGCCGGACAGCTCGAACCCCGCGTGCTCGCCGCGGTCTCCGGCGACGACGCACTGGCCGCCGCGGCCGCGGAGGAGGACCTGTACGCGCGCCTGGCCGTGCACGTGGGCGGCGACCGCGACCGTGCCAAGATCGGCGTGCTGTCGGCCATGTACGGCCAGACCTCCGGCGACGCCGCGCCCCTGTTGGCCACCATGCGCCGCCTCTACCCGCGCGCCCTGGAGTACGTGGACTCCGCCGCGCGCACCGGAGAGGCCGGCGGCGTCGTCCGCTCCTGGCTGGGGCGCACATCGCCCGCCCCCGCTGGGTGGGACGCCGCCGTCTCCGGACCCGGCGGCGAGCGCCGCCGCCGCGCCCAGGGCCGGTTCACCCGCAACTTCGTCGTCCAGGCCACCGCCGCCGAGTGGGCCCTGGCCCTGCTCGCCTCGCTGCGCCAGCGCCTGCCGGACATGCCCGAGGGGGCGGGGATCGTCTTCTTCGTCCACGACGAGGTCGTGCTGCACGTGCCGGCCGACCTGGCCGAGGATGCGGTGCGCGCGGTGGCCGAGGCCGAGGCCACGACCCGAGCCGCCCTCTTCGCGGACACCCCGGTGCGCTTCCCGCTGACCCCCGTGGTGACGAGGAACATCGGGTGAGCACCGCGTGGCCGTCAGGTATCGGACGGCGTGGGCTTCTTGCAAACTCGTCCCGGTACGCCCATTCTTGGATCCGGAAAGTGTAAAACCGGCAACGGGCCGTACGCCGCAGGGGTTCCCCACGCCCCGGTCGGCTCACTCACAGAAAGGTGAGATCCCCCCGTGCGGAGCCGCTTGAGAACGTGTGCGGGAACCACGGCCGCCTTCGCCGTCGCCTTCACCGCCTTCGGGACCACTCCGGCCTGGGCGGAGCCGGTGGTCGAGGACCGCCCCCCCATCAGCGAACAGCTCTCCTCCGAGGCCTCCGGCGCCGGAGGCCCCCGGCAGGGGACGTCCGAGCAGTCCCCCGAGGTCTCCGACTCCCGGTTGCGGCGCGACGCCTACGTGGCCCCCTACCGCGAGCCCCGCAGCACCGAGTACTTCGCGGTCGCCCCCCGCGCCCTGCCGCGCGAGGCCGTCGAGGCCGTCCGCGGTATCGAAAGCGTCGAGAGCGTCCTGGCGGTGGACGCCGCCCGTGTCGAGATCGAGGGCGAACCCACCTCGGTGCTCGGCGTCAGCCCCTCCAGCTTCCGCAACCACGCCCCCGCGCCCTCGGCTGAATCCGACGAGATCTGGCAGGGCGTCGCCGAGGGCCACGTCGCCCTGTCCAAGGACGTCGGCACCGAGCGCGGACTGGAGGTCGGCCGCGAGGTCACCGTCGCGGGCGGGCGCGGAGAGGTCCCCCTGGAGGTGTGGACGCACGCCACCTCCGGCATCGCCGGGATCGACGCGCTGGTCTCCCGCGAGCGCGCCGCCGAACTGGGCATGCCCAGGGGCAACGCCCTGGTGGTCTCGGCGCCGGGGGCCGACCTGGCCGAGCTGCACGAGGCACTGGCCGGGGCCCTCGGCGAGGACGTCTCCCTCCAGCTCGTCGCCGACTCGCCCGAGCCGCTGGTCGAGGGCGAGGCCGTGGCCCCCTCGGTCATCGAGCAGGTCATCGACAACGCCGAGAGCCAACTGGGCGTCCCCTACGTCTGGGGCGGTGAGACCCCGGAGGGCGGATTCGACTGCTCGGGCCTGCTCCAGTGGGCCTTCGCCCAGGCGGGCGTGTCCATCCCTCGGGTCACCCACGACCAGTGGAACGCCGGACGGCGCGTGGAGTTCGACGACCTCCAGCGCGGCGACCTGCTGTTCTGGCGCACGGACCCCACCGCTCCCGACTACATCTCGCACGTGGCCATCTACCTGGGCGAGGGCATGATGCTGGAGGCGCCGCGCACCGGCCTGGACGTTCGGGTCACCCCGGTACGCACCGCCGACTACGCCGGAGCCGTGCGCGTCAACACCTGACGCCGCGCGGCCCGCTTGTTCTCCTTGTCCGAAAAACCCAGCCGGGAGGGGAAGGCAGGCCTCGGTCAGGAGGGGGAACAGGGCCGTCACTGAGGGAGGGGAGACAGCGCACGAGCCCTGATGCGATGGTATTGAGTTCTGACGGAACGCGATCGGGAGCTTTCCCGGAGTGCCGTCGCACAGGGTCTACATAAGCAGTGACCGGGCGATTTGGCAAGAGCCCAGATCAATGCAGGTAAGCGCTGTCAACCCCCCTGTGCGGCGTGTTCCGTGCAGCGTCGCGCGGCGTCGCGTGCCGTTTCGTCTTCCTACGGTCCCGTGCGGTTCAGACCCGGTTCAGCGGCCGACCGCGTACCCCTGGGAGGCCCGCGCGTCGGCGGCGGCGCGCAGCTCGCCGGTCTCGGGGTCGCGGGCCACTGCGGCCAGGCGCCCCAGCGTCCACTCCTGGGCGACCTGCACACGGTGGCCGCGTCGGCGCAACTCCTCGACGGCCTCCGCTCCCACACCCGGTTCCACGACCAGGCCGCCCGGAACCGTCTCGCGGGGGTGGAAGGAGCTGGGGAAGGCGGTGGTGTGGAACATCGGGGTGTCCAGGACCTCCTGGAGGTTCTCCGCCCCGTTGAGGATCCGCAGCAGGGCGGTGAACGTCCACTGGTCCTGCTGGTCGCCGCCCGGAGTGCCGATCGCCAGCACGGCCCGGCCGTCCTCCCCGGTCACCAGGGTGGGGGACAGGGTGGTGCGGGGGCGCTTGCGGGGCGCCAGGGCGTTGGGGGAGGCCGGGTCGAGCCAGAACATCTGAGCCCGGGTGCCCAGTGGGAAGCCGAGGGCGGGGACGACCGGCGAACTGCTGAGCCAGCCGCCGCTGGGCGTGGCCGAGACCATGTTGCCCCACGCGTCCACGACGTCCACGTGGCAGGTGTCCCCGCGCAGGTCGGCTAGGTCGGCGACGGCGTCCTGGCGTACCGTGGGCTCGCCCGTGGTGCGGTCGCCGGGGGTGCGGCCCGGCACGTACAGCGGCGGTTCGAAGGGCGTGCGGTCGCCGACGGAGCCGGGGCGCTGCTCCGTGCTGGCGCGCGCACCGTCGACAAGTGCCGCGCGGCGCGCGGTGTAGTCGGCGCCCAGCAGCTCCTTGAGGGGCACGTCCGTGAAGTCGGGGTCGCCGTACCAGGCCTCGCGGTCGGCGAAGGCGAGCTTGGCCGCCTCGGTCACACCGTGCACGAAGTCGGCGCTGACCCCGTCGAGCACGTCGCGGCCGGTGCCCAGGGCCTCGGCCAGCCGCAACTGCTGGAGCATGACGGGTCCCTGCCCCCACGGGCCGGTCTTGTGCACGGTGTGGGCACCGTAGGCCGCGCTGACGGGCTCCTCGTAGGAGGCGCTCCAGTCGGCCATGTCCTGCGCTGTGAGCAGGGCCCGCTGGGGCTCGCCCGTGCCGCTGGGGACGGGCGAGGACAGGAAGTCCCCGACCGCCTCCGCGACGAAGCCCTGCGACCAGGACCGCCGGGCCGCCTCGATCTGCGCCTCGCGGTCGCCTCCGCGGGCCTCGGCCTCGGCGACGATCCGCCGGTAGGCGGCGGCCAGGGCGGGGTTGCGCAGCCGGGAGCCGGGGCGGGGCGCGGCGCCGTGCGGGAGGTAGACGGCGGCCGAACCGGCCCAGTGCCGGGAGAAGACGGGGGTGAGCGCCTCGACGGCGGCGGCGATGCGGTCCAGGACGGGATAGCCGCGCTCGGCCAGTCCGATGGCGTGGTCCAGCACGTCGCGGACGGTCATGGTGCCGTGGTCGCGCAGCAGCAGCATCCAGGCGTCGAAGGAGCCGGGGACGGTGGCGGCGAGCACGCCGCTGCCGGGGACGCGGTCCATGCCCGCGAAGGCGTCGACGGTCGCCGAGGCGGGGGAGACCCCCTGGCCGCACAGGACGCGGGGGGAACCCCCGGCGGCCTGGAAGATGACAGGGACCTCCCCGCCGGGGCCGTTGAGGTGGGGTTCGACCACCTGGAGGGTGAACCCCGCGCCGACGGCGGCGTCGAAGGCGTTGCCGCCGCGTTCGAGCAGGGACATGCCCGTGGCGCTGGCCAGCCAGTGGGTGGAGGCGACCATGCCGAAGTCGCCGCGGAGCTGGGGGCGGGTGGTGAAACCGAGGGGCATCTGGGCGGGTCCTCCTCAGG
>NZ_LEKI01000146.1:0-14611 GCF_001029525.1 Nocardiopsis sp. RV163
CCCCCCCGCACGCCCCCGGCGGGGGCGGCGCCCAGCGTCCCACCGGCCACTCTCGACAGGAAAGACGGGAACTTGAAAGAACCGGTGATGCCGGGAGCGGTACCCAACCCGCTCCGCAACGCCCTGGACCGCAGACTGCCACGTATCGCAGGACCCAGCGTGCTGGTGCTCTTCGGCGTCACGGGCGACCTGGCCCGCAAGAAGCTCCTGCCGGCCATCTACGACCTGGCCAACCGGGGGCTGCTGCCGCCGGGCTTCGGCCTGGTGGGGTTCGCCCGCCGGGACTGGGAGGACCAGGACTTCGCCGACGAGGCCTACCAGGCTGTGCGCGAGCACGCGCGCACCCCGTTCCGCGAGGACGTGTGGCGCCAGCTCAGCGAGGGCGTCCGGTTCGTCCAGGGCGAACTGCACGACGACGACGCGTTCGACCGCCTGGCCGACTGCGTGCGCACCCTGGACTCCGAGCGCGGCACCGGCGGCAACTACGCGTTCTACCTTTCGCTGCCGCCCAAGCTGTTCCCCACCGTGGTCAAGCAGCTCAAGCGGAGCGGCCTGGCCGAACCCGATGAGGACCGGGTCTCCGAGGGCGGGGGCAGCCCGTGGCGGCGGGTGGTGATCGAGAAGCCCTTCGGCCACGACCTGGAGAGCGCCCGGGACCTCAACGCGGTGGTGGACGACGTGTTCCCGCCCTCGTCGGTGTTCCGCATCGACCACTACCTGGGCAAGGAGACGGTCCAGAACATCCTGGCCCTGCGCTTCGCCAACACCCTCTTCGAGCCGCTGTGGAACCGCAGCTACGTGGACCACGTGCAGATCACGATGGCCGAGGACATCGGCGTGGGCGGCCGGGCGGGCTACTACGACGGGATCGGCGCGGCCCGCGACGTCATCCAGAACCACCTCCTCCAACTGCTGGCCCTGGTCGCGATGGAGGAGCCCATCTCCTACAGCGCGGACGCGCTGCGCGCGGAGAAGGAGAAGGTGCTGGCGTCGGTGTCGCTGCCCGAGGACCTGTCCACGGGCACCGCGCGCGGCCAGTACGCGGCGGGCTGGCAGGGAGGCGCGGCGGTGCGCGGCTACCTCGAGGAGGAGGGTATTCCCTCCGACTCGGTGACCGAGACCTACGCGGCGCTGAAGCTGGCGGTGGACACCAGGCGCTGGTCGGGCGTGCCCTTCTACCTGCGCACCGGCAAGCGGCTGGGCCGCAGGGTGACGGAGGTGGCGCTGGTGTTCCAGGCCGCTCCGCAGCAGCTGTTCCCGCGCACCGACGTCAGCGAGGTGGGGCAGAACGCCCTGGTGCTGCGCATCCAGCCGGACGAGGGCGTGACGCTGCGCTTCGGCTCCAAGGTGCCGGGGGCCAGCATGGAGGTCCGCGACGTGAGCATGGACTTCGCCTACGGACAGTCCTTCACCGAGGCCAGCCCCGAGGCCTACGAGCGGCTCATCCTGGACGTGCTCATCGGCGACCCGCCGCTGTTCCCGCGCCAGGAGGAGGTCGAGCTGTCGTGGCGGATCCTGGACCCGGTGGAGGAGTACTGGGCCAAGGCGGGCCAGCCAGAGCAGTACGGCTCGGGCACCTGGGGCCCGGAGTCGGCCGAGCAGCTGCTCTCCAGGGACGGACGCCAGTGGCGGCGCCCGTGACCAGACACGACCCCGCCGGGAGGAACCGATGACGCTCTACCTGCCGCGCACCACGACCTCGAAGATCGCCGAGGCGCTCATGGCCGAGCGGCTCAGCGTGGGCGGCGGTGCCATGAACATGGTCCTGACCCTGGTCATCGTCACCGACGAGGCCGACCACTACGACGCGGTGCGCGCCGCGACCGAGGCTGGCCGCGAGCACCCCTCGCGCGTGGTGGCGCTGGTGCGGCGCGACCCCGACGCCGAACCGGCCATCGACGCCGAGATCCGCCGCCCTGGTACCTCCGGCCCCGGCGAGGCGGTGCTGCTGCGGCTGTACGGGCCGCTGGGCGAGCACGCGGACTCGGTGGTCACCCCGCTGCTGGTGCCCGAGGCGCCGGTGGTGGTGTGGTGGCCGGGCGTGGGCCCGGCCGACCCGGCGGCCGACCCCGTCGGCCGCCTGGCCCAGCGCCGGATCACCGACGCGCTGCGCGCGCCGGACCCGGTGAGCGACCTGCTGGAGCGGGTGTCCCACTACAGCCCGGGCGACACCGACCTGACCTGGACCCGGCTGACGCCGTGGCGCTCGCTGCTGGCCAGCGCCATGGACCAGCCCTGCGGGTGGGTGACCTCGGCCAGTGTGACGGCCGAGTCGCACTACCCGAGCGCCGAACTGCTGGCCGCGTGGCTGTCGGACCGGCTGGACGTGCCGGTGGCCCGCGAGACCTCGCACGGCCCCGGCCTGACCGAGGTCCGCCTGACCACCGACCAGGGGGACATCGCGATCTCCCGGGTGGACGGCCGGGTGGCCACGCTGTCGCGGTTCGGCCAGCCAGACCAGACGGTGGCCCTGTCGCGGCGCGCCGCCTCCGGGGCCCTGGCCGAGGAACTGCGCCGTCTGGACCCCGACGAGATCTACGAGAGCGCGGCCCGGCACCTGGAGCCGCTGCTCTCCGGAAGCGGAGCACGAGGATGAGCGAACCGGAGATCGTCCGCCACTCCGACGCTGGGGCGCTGGCCGACAGCGTCGCGTTGAAGCTGGTGAACATGATCGTCCAGGCCGAGGCGGACAAGCGCGACTTCCACCTGGTGCTGACCGGTGGCGGGATCGGCATCCGCACCCTGGAGGCGGTGCGCGACCACGCCCTGGAGGCCGGGATCAGCTGGTCGCACGTGCACCTGTGGTGGGGCGACGAGCGCTTCCTGCCGGACAGGGACCCCGAGCGCAACGAGACCCAGGCGTGCGCGGCGCTGATCGACGCCGTTCCGGTGCCCGCGCACAACGTGCACCCGATGCCCGCCTCCGACGGCATGGACGGCGACCACGTCGAGCACGCCGCCACCCGCTACGGCCGGGAACTGGCGGTGGCCGCGCGGGCCCGGGGGCCGGTTCCCGTGTTCGACGTGTGCCTGCTGGGCGTGGGCCCGGACGCGCACGTGGCCTCGCTCTTCCCGGGTCTGCCGGGGGTGCGCGAGGACGAGGCGTCGGTGGCCGCGGTGCACGACTCCCCCAAGCCCCCGCCTCGGCGGATCACCCTGACGCTGCCGTCGATCCGCACGGCCCGCGAGGTGTGGTTGCTGGCCTCGGGCGAGGGCAAGGCCGAAGCCGTGCGGCTGGGCGTGGCCGGGGGCAGCGTGGACGAGGCCCCCGTAGCCGGTGCGCGCGGCGCGGAGCGGACCGTGTTCTGGGTGGACGAGGCTGCGGCCGCCGAGCTCTGAACGGGACGGACGGGCGTACGGGCCCCGGGGACGCGTCGTCCCCGGGGCCCTCGCGTGTTCTCGGGTGCGGCGCGGTTCCGTGCGCCTCAGTCCCGGGAGCCTGGGCAGGTGAGCCCGGGTTCGGGGACCCGGCCGGTGAGCAGGTAGGCGTCCACCGCCTCGTCCACGCACGGACTGCGGCCCGTGCCGTAGACGGTGTGCCCGGCTCCCTCGTAGGTGACCAGGGTTGCGGTCTCCATCCGTTCGGCCAGGTCCTCGGCCCAAGCGTAGGGGGTGGCGGGATCGCCGACGGCGCCCACGACCACGATCGGGGGCGCGTCCGGCGCGGTCGCCTCGGGGGCCTCCCCCGTCTCGGGCCAGTACGCGCAGGGCAGGTGGTCCCACACGGGGTCGGGGCCGAAGAGCGGGGCGAGGTCGGCCGCCTCGTCGGCGGCGTCGCGGTAGGCCTCCACGGTCACCGGGTCGGCGCGGTCGGCGCAGTTCACCGCGGTGAACACCGCGCCGGGGTCCCGGTGCTCCGTTCCCGGTACGGCCTCGCCGGAGCCCGCCCGCGCGTACGCGCCGAAGGTGCGGTCGTAGAGCCGCCCGAGGTGGAGTCCGGTCCCCTCGGCGTCGTCCCCGGCGAGGGCGGTGAACACTTCGGCGAGCAGGTCCCAGCCGTCCTCGCGGTACAGCTCCATGACGACCATGGCAGTCAGTGTGCGCCCGTCCACCGGGATCCCCTCGGCCTCTGCGGGGGCGCGGTCGAGGCCGCGCAGGAGCGCGGCCGCCCGGACGTCGGCCTCGCTGAGGGCACCGGAGCCGCCGGAGCCGGGCGCGCGGTCCGCTCCGGCGAACGGGCAGGACGCGTCGCGGGCGCAGTGGGCCACGAACGCGTTCCAGGTGTTCTGGAGGGCGGCGGCCTGCTCGACGGCGGCCCGAGCGTTGGAGGTGCCGGGTGCCGCGGCGCCGTCCAGGACCGCCGCCCGGACGCGGTCGGGGTACAGGTGGGCGTAGAGGGCACCGAGGTGGGCGCCGTAGGAGCGGCCGACGAAGTTCAGCCGTTCCTCGCCCAGGGCGTCGCGGACGATGTCGAGGTCGCGGGCGGTGTGGACGGTGCCGAGGCGGGCCAGGAACTCCTCCCCCACGGTCCGCGCGCAGTCCTGGGCGTATCTGCGGGCGGCGTCCTCCAGGGGTTGGAGTTCGGCGGCGCCCAGGTCGCCGGGGTCGGTCCCGGCCACGTCCTGGCGTGCCCCGACCAGGGCGTGCCGGTCCCCGCAGGCGAAGCCGCCGCTGTCCCCGACTCCGCGCGGGTCGAAGGAGACGAGGTCGAAGGCGGCGCGGACGTCGTCGCCGAACAGGGGGGAGTCCATGGCCCGGACCCCGGAGGCTCCGGGGCCGCCCGGGTTGACGACCAGGGATCCCAGGCGCTCCTGCGGCGGGCCGCTGGCGGGCGCGCGGACCAGGGCGATGTCCAGGGTCGCGCCGCCGGGCTCGTCGTGGTCCAGGGGGACCGTGACCGTGCCGCACTCCAGGCTCTCCAGCCACTCCGGTCCGGTGCCGCTTTCGGCCGGTTCGGTGCTCCGCCCGCTCTCGTGGCAGGGCCGCCAGGCGACGTCCTGGCCGAGGAAGGGGTCGTCGGCGGCGGGAGAGCAGGCGGCGGCCAGCACCACCGCCATGAGCCCACCGAGCCCGTGGGCGCCCACGCCCCACCGCACCGCCGACTCCGTTCACGCTTCCCGGTCCGCCTACCCTCCCATCCTGCCCGGCGAGGGTGCGCGCAACCTCCGGGACGGGACCGCCGACGTGCGAAAAGACGGTCGGACCGAGTAGCCGGGCGGTGTCCGGGGCGGGTCAGAGCAGGCTGACGTCGGTGTAGAGCAGCGCGGGCAGGGCGCCGGGGGAGGCGACCGCCACGAGGGGGCGCAGGGGGTCGCCGAAGGCGATCCGGCCGGGCCCGCCGCGCGGTGACGGGTCGGCGTGGGCGATCCAGTCCACGAGTTCGACCGCGCGGCTGACGTCGCCTCCCGGCCGGGTCAGGGCGACCACCGTTCCCGCCACGTCGCAGCGGGTGCCGAGGTGGGCGGTGGCGGCGAACACGCTCTGCGCCCACGCCCCCCGGCCCACCTGGCGCGCCTCCCCGCCGGGGGAGCGTCGCCGCAGCCAGCCGGGCGCGGTCAGGCCCACCGCGCGGTCGTCGAAGGTGAGTACCAGGCTGGGCCGTTCCTGGGCGGTCAGGCACTCCTCTGGGTCGGTGAGGGAGGCGTCCATCCACACCCGGACCGGACCGCTGGCCGCGCGCACGAGGGCGGCGCGGGCGGCGTCGAGCAGGGCGGTGTCCACCTGGGTATGAGCCGCCCGGCAGGCGTTCCCGGTCAGGGAGGCGTCCCCGTCCCCCGCTCCGGGCAGCGGCGTGTACCCGGGCAGGACCAGGTGCCAGTCGACGCTGGCACGGCCCCGCAGGGGCAGTTCGCCGTGGGTCAGGCAGACCACGGTCCGCCTGCGCGCGAGCTGGTAGGCGGCGCAGGCGCCCGTGCGGCGGGCGGCCAGGGCCAGTCCCAGGCTCATCGCCTTGGTGCCGGTCGTGATGTCGGCGACGACCGGGGGCGGCGGGTCGGCCCCCTGTTCGCGGACGATCCAGTCCTGGGCGACGGCGGCGACCGCGTCGGCGTCGGAGCCGTCCACGGGGTCGGGGGTGAAGCGGACCCGGTCGCGGTACCCGGCCTCCCTGAGCAGGGCGGCGTCGGCGGGCGGGGCTCCGGGGTGCTCGACGGCGTACAGGGTCCGGGCGGCGGAGTCGCGCATCCGGTCGCGCACGCTCTGTCTGGAGGACAGGACCAGTGCGCGGGCTGGCCGGTGGGCGTGCACCGCGGTGAGGGTACCCAGGCGGCTGCCGCCCAGGGAGGTGACCAGGACGGGTCCGTCCTTCGGCCCGGGATGGCTACCGGGCGGCGGGGGCCCGGGGGCCTCCGGCTGCGCTGGGCCGCGGGGACCCGGGGCTCCGTCCGGACCGGCTCCCGGCGCCGGGCCGGGAGCGCGTACCGGCATCGGGGTCGCGTCCGCGTCGGAGGAGGCCAGGCCCGGGAAGAACGCCCCGCGGATGTCCTCGAACGACGTCAGCCGGGACAGCAGGTCCTCCAGGCTCCACACGTGCACGCTGCGGGCGGCCAGGGCGGGGTTGTAGGCGGTGACGCGTTCGCGCAGCCCGGGGACCGCGGGGCCGGAGTGGACGAACAGCACCTGCACCGCGGTGCCGAAGACCCGGCGGGCCTTGGCCACCGTCCACCCGGCCCGTGCGACGACGTCCTCGGGGCGGGTCTTGGCCTCCACGCACAGCACGCGGTGGCGGTGGCGCAGGACGGCGTCGAAGTCGGCGACCGAACCCCCGGGGTGTCGGGGGTCGGCGACCTGGCGGGCCCCGACGACCTCGGTGTCGGACCGGCGGCGCGTGTGGCGCAGCAGGTGGGACAGGACCCGGCCCTCGGCGACGACGCCGCGCCGTACGGCCGGGGACAGGTCGGGAAAGCGCGCCTGGAGGGCCTGGCGTCCGCCCTGGACGAAGAGGCGCACGGGTTCGGGGTCGCGGTCCTCCAACCAGTGGGCGCCGTGGATAGCGGCGAGGGTGCGCAGGTCGACGCCGTCGCTGACCAGCGGACGCCCCGGATGGGAGCCGTCGGCGGTGCGCAGCCGGTCGTTGACCGCGTCCAGGTAGTGGCGCCAGCGCCGGGAGGCGGGGTGCCGGTCCGTCGGCAGGACCCGCTCGTGGAGCAGGGCCGCGGCCACGCTCATCACCTTGGTGCCGCCGGTGTAGTCCAGGTACCAGGGCTGGCCGCCGTTGGCGCGGTGCAGGGCGGCCAGGGTGTCGGTGACCGGGCCGAAATCGTGCGGGTCGGACCCCACGCTCACCACGCTCACCGACTCGGGTCGGGCCAGGCGCTCCACGGCGGCGGCCACGCGTCGGGCCAGCGACCGGGTCCCGTCGCTGGCGACCAGGGCCAGGTGGTCGGGGCGCAGGGTGAGCGAGGACAGCAGCGCGGGGGTGGGGTTCTGTCCGACGAGCACGACGGCGGCACGGGGGCTGTCCACGGCGTCCTGTTCTCCGGGAGGGGGCGTCGGACGACCACGCTATGCGGTGGGACCCCGTTTCTCCAGCGCCCGGGGCCGGCGGCGCCGCTTCGCGCCGATCGCGGGTCAGGGGCGCTCGCGGCACACCGGCGACGCTCCTGGTCGGTTCTGGGGTCTGTTCTTCGAACCGGTATCAGCTTGTGGGGGCTGGTTCGGGCGCCCACGGGGTTCTGGAGGGGCCGGAGACGGGACCCGTGGGGGAACTGCGCCGCAGGCGTCGGTTGAGGGCGGCGGCGGGCTACGGGTGGGACGGGACGGAGCGGAGGTCCAAAAACCACTGCTCAGGCCCCCACCGCCTCCTCGGACACCGCCCCCGCGTCCCGGGGACGGGGGCCGAGCCGCACCGGGGCGCCGCTGACGACGAAGGACCGGCAGGCGGTGACCACGCCGCTGCCGTCGCGCACGAGGTCGGAGGGGACCAGCAGGTCGCGGCGTTCGGGGTGCGCGGAGACGACCACGGAGGAGACGATGAACCACACGCCCTCCTGAGGTTCGGGGAGGTCGGCCCGGGTGCGCTCCTCAGCCATCAGCGGGACCCCGGCGACCTCCAGGCCCACGGGTACGCGGACTGCCTCCACCCGGGCCGGTCGGGCGCACCCGGGCCAGCGCCGGATGACGCGCGACCTCTCGTCCACGACTGTCACCACATGCGGCGTCAGGTTGACCACCCGCATCCGGCGACCTCCGTTCCTCTCGCTTCCCCGCCGACCGGACTGACCGCCGGGTCCGGCGGCGCCGCGCCCTCACCGCAGTCTCTCGGACACAGCACGAGCCCTCCGGAGAAGGCTCCGGACCGAAAAATCCGTGAATGTTGAGCCCATTGTGAACGATATCCATTTTGCACTCGTTTACAGGACTCCACACTGCTTGGCACAGGAGTCCGACAATTGACATTTCCCTCTCTGCGGGCCTAATTTGATAGGCGACCTCCCGTTGACGCGGGGGTGTCACCTGAGGTCTCGCGTTCTCTCACGCGCTTTCCCGGAGGGCTGGGGAAGCGTCCCGGCCCCGGACCACCGGGGAGAAGAGTTCGTGAGCACGCACCACTGCTCCGCCTGGGAGTTGTTCGGCTCCGCCGCCTTCCTGCGCGCCTTCACGCGCGTTCTGGGGTGCGGTCCGTGCTCCGCGGACGGAACCGCGCAGGGCTGCTCGGGTCACTCCGAACAGTTCGGCGACTATGTCGACCTGTGCGCCGAGCACTGCCCGTGCCCGGTGCACGGAGGCGAACCCGAGGGCGTCATCGCCGTGCGCATGCGCCGCGCCGTTCCCGACGGCACCGCCGTCGACCGCACCGCAGCGCACCGGCTGCGCGACGCCTTGGACGACGTGCGCCGGGACCGCTCCTACAAGAACCTGCGCCGTGTCTATCCGCAGGCCTCCTCCGACGGCCGGGTGCGCTGCGCGTTCTCCGAGCGCCCGCGCCGCTGGGCGCAGCGCCGCGACGTGGCCCGGGTCGCCGCGGACGTGGTCGACCAGGAGGCGTTGGCCATGCTGGTGCTCACCGCGGGCTGGGGCAACCCCGCAGCCGACCTGCCCGAGGACGTGCACCCGGGCGAGGCGGTCTCCTTCACCGAGGACGGCAGCGCCGTGCCCGTCGCCGACCTGCGCGGACGCGTGCTGACCGCGTCCGGGGAACCGCCCATGGTCTCCACCGCCACCGGCGACTACCTGCTGCGCAAGCTGGCCGAACTGGCCTCCGGGCGCGACGCGGACGCGGGCCGCACCCCCGACCAGCGGCGCCGCCTGCTGCTGCGCGGTCTGCTGCCCGGTATGAGCGGCGAGGACGTCGCCCGCAGGCTCACCGGCGTGCTGGGCCGGATGGCGGTGGACATGCCTCTCCACTTCCGGCTGGTGCAGCGGGCGCGGGGGCGGGCGCGCAGCGCGCCCTACTCCCCCGTTCCCGACGCCCCCGAACCCGAGGAGGACGCCTCGCGGCGGCGCGAGGTGCTGAACGCCTCGGAGCGCGCCTGGCTGGAGCGCACCGCCCGGAGACTGGCGGTGCGGGCCCAGGAGGCGCGGGAGGAGTTCGAGGCCGACCCCCCGGGCGCGCTCGACGCCCTGCTGTGCGCGCTGCTGGAACAGGAGCCCGCCCCGGCGCTGTGGACGGGTGCCCAGGAGGACCCCGACCTGCGCGCGGACCTGCTGGAGGCGCTGGCCGAGGCCGTCGGCGGACGCCCGTGAGGTGACGCCCTCTTCCCCGCGGCCCCGGGAAGAGGGCGGACGGGGCGGCCACCGGCGCGCCTCCGCGCCCTGCCTCACCCCCCTCCGGGCCTCCCGGCGTCGCGGAACCGCCGTGTGAGCGGGGGCAGCACCGGGTACTCGGCGAACTCGCGCAGCGACATCACCGCGGTCGCCTCCCAGGGCAGGCGGCCGCGCCACCGGCTGGCCAGGCACACGTCCACCGCCTGGTCCACCTCCCGCCAGCGCCCGGGCGCTGGCTCGCCCGGCAGGCGCCTGGCCGCAAGGGCGGCGCCGAACGCGTCCAGGAACCCCCGGACCCGCTCCCGCCCGGCGCGCACGACCCCGGCGCCCGGATCCAGGGACAGCGCGCGGGCGCGCCGGTCGACCAGGTACAGCTCCGGGCGCAGGTGGACGCTGCCCATGCCCAGCGACTTGCCCATGCCGATCTTGTGCGCGTGCTCGGGGTCGGCGGGGTCGCCCCCGTCCGCGGGGTTGTCCAGCAGCAGGGCACGCAGCAGCGCACCGAGTTCGCCGTCTGTGAGGTTGGTGAAGGTGATACGTGAGCGAAAGGTGAGACCGTCGCGGAGGGGGACGACGTCGCGTTGTGTGTCGCGGGGCGGTTCGGGCCGGGACCCCGCCGCCAGTACCGTCAGCCCCAGCTCCTCCTGGGTTCGGGCGTCGTAGCGCACCGGTCCGCCCGGGGCGGCGCGGTGCCGGTGCAGGTACACCTTGTACCCGCCCAGCCGGACCAGGCCCTCGTGCGCCCACGTGATGATGTCGGGCCGGTCCCCCGAGGCCGCGTCGGGGCCCTGGATCAGGTAGTTGGCGAAGCAGCCGCGCTGGGGCGAGAGCAGTTGCACGCGCAGGGCCGCGCCGTCGGGGTAGTCCGGGTCGGGGTCGGTGCTCAGCGCGCTGCCGAAGGACACCCGGCCCTTGGACGCCCCCGCCTCGCCCGCGAAGGTGTCGGTGTCGCCGAACAGGGCCCGGCACACGTCCACCGTGCGTCCCGCCCGGGCGGCCCCTTCCGGGTCTCCGTGCTGGGGGCCCAGGACGGGTGCGGGCAGGGCGCGGCGGACCGGGTTGTCGTCGCTGACGGCGATGCGGTAGCCGCCGGAGCGGCCGAAGGAGACCACCGCCCCGGACGCGTCGAGGTCGAACCAGACCGGTTCGAGCCCGCGCCGGGGCAGGCCCCCTCCGCCGGCCCCGGCGACCGGTTCGCGCACGGGGTCGGCCGCGCTCGTGCCCAGTGTGTCGGGGAAGGCGGCGCGCTGGTAGCCGGTGACCTGCTCGGCCGACTCGAACAGCTCCACCATGGCCTCCGGGACGCGCAGGCGTGCGCCCAGGTCGGCGGGCCGGGGGAAGAGGTAGGCGTTGCGGCGCTCGCCCGCTGCGACCCCGGTCAGGACCACCAGGGCCCGCACCACCCCTCCCCCGTCCGGGCCCCGGGCGCCCTCGGCCCGGGCGTCCAGGTAGGCGCGGGCCTCCTCACCGGTGGGTGCTACGGCGGCCACGCGCCGTTCCCCGGGCAGGTGGACGACGTGCACCCACCGGTACTGGAGGCTTCCGTGCTGTTCGTGGGTGGTGGGGACGTAGGCGTTGCCCCTGGGCGGGTCGGGGAAGTCGTCGACGCCGAAGTCCCAGGTGCGCAGGCTCTCGCGCAGGACCGTGAAGGGCACCTTGAGCGCCTGGCCCGGCTCGCCCGACAGGGCGGTGGCGGGGACCTCGACCACGTACCAGCGCTCGTCGGACGGCGAGTGGAACAGGAACCCCTGCTTGGTGCGCAGCCCGGACCGGCGCCTGCGGTACTGGGAGTGCTGGTGGGCCATGACCCTGCGGGCGCGCGCGGACAGGGCGCTGTCGGCGCTGTCGGGGTCGATGCGCACGGGCGCGCGGAAGAACAGCATCGGGGTGTTGACGGGGCCGGTCTCGCCGCTGGTGAGCATGCGCACGGTGTTGCGGACCAGGCCGCGCAGGGTCGAGCCGGGGACGGCGGGCAGGTGGCGGTCGCCGTGCGGGAAGCGGATGGAGGCGTTCACGCGCCCGCGTTCGAGGGTCTGGCCCACGAAGGTGGGGGTGAGCGTGGTCAGGGTCAGGTCGATCCACCCCGAGTGGGTGCCCGCCACCGTGCGGTCGTGGCTGCGCAGCAGGTCCTCGGTGGGAAGGCCGCCGTGCAGGTCGGCGGCGGGCACGGGGGTGTCCGCGATCCTGACCAGGCCGTAGGGCGCGGTGGCGTGGAACCGTCCCGCCCGCGGGCGCGGCGCGCCGCCGCACGCACCGGGGCTCACCACGGCCGCTCCTCCCGCCGGATCTCGTCACCGGTGCCCACGTCGAACTCGGGCCCGGTCGGCTTGACCCCCGACCGCATCCCGGTGAGCCGGTGGAAGGCCACGCCCACCGCGCCGGTCGCGGGGTCCTGCGCCCAGTACTCGCGCACCGTAAGCCAGGTGCCCGTGCTCTCCAGGGCGGTTCCGGCGCCGGGCACGGGGCGGAGGCGGCCGGAGAAGTCGGTCCACGCCACCGGGAGCACCGCCTGTGCGCCGGAGGGCTCCCGCGTCACCGACAGGGGACCCGCGCCGCCCAGGACACGGCTGGAGGAGGGGCCGTTCCAGCCCTGGAGGAGGAGGGAGCGCTCGCGCGGGCGCAGCTCCTCGGGGAGGTCGCCGGGGGCGTCCGCGCTGATCCACCCGGCCTCGGCGCCCTCCCCGAGCCGGATCTGCGCGTGCGGACCGAACACCAGGACCTCCAGGACCCGCCAGCGGTCGGCGGGGCCCGGGGGCGCGGCCGACAGGTGGGCGGTGGGCGGCTGGTCCGAGCGGCGCCACCGCGCTCCCGGGCAGGCGCCGGTGACGCGGCCGTCGCCGAGTTCGGCGAGCAGCCACTGCGGCCGGTCCGGCGCGCCGGGCACGTGCGGAACGCCGGTGTCGAGCAGGCGGCAGCGGAGACCGCGGACGAAGACGTCGTCGAGGACTCCGTCGACCTGCGCGGCGGTCAGGCGGCGCACGGCCAGGCCGTGCGGGCGCGGGGGCTCGTGGTTCACCGGGGATCCTCCTTCGTGGGCGCGGGGGCGAGCGCGGCGCGCAGGGCGGCCAGCCAGCCGCGGGCGGCGACCGCGTCGCCGCTGTCGGGTGTGAACAGGGCGGTGGCCAGGTCCACCGTTTCCGGCGGCCCCCCGCCCGGGGGGTGGGTGGTCAGGAGTGCGCGGGTGGCGGTCAGGCGCCCGTTCCCGGTTCCGGCGCCCGCGCCGAGGGTGTCGAAGGGTACCGTGGCCAGCTCCCGCACGAGGAGGGCGAGCAGGCCGCGGACTGCGTCGTCGGGCTCGCGCACGTCCAGGACCGCTTCGGCGCTGCCGCCGCAGTGCAGGTCGGTGGTGAACAGGCGGCCGTCCACGGCGTCGCCGAAGAGGGAGTCCACGGTCAGCCGGGTGGCGGTCAGGGGCGCTCCGCCTGTGAGCACGGGTACGGTGCGCAGTTGGATCCGGGCGGGGCGCGCGAGGCCGCGCCGGTCTGTGTCGGCGCCCCACCAGTGGTCGTGCCAGTCGCGCCACCGGTCCGGCCCGGCGCCCAGGTGTTCGGCCGCGTCCCGGACCAGTCGGCCGCCGACCCTCTTGAACAGCGCGAACAGAGCGGTGTCGCCCAGGACCGGGGCGGGCTGGACGGCGGCCTTGTCCGGGTCGGTGACGTCGGGGCGGTGGCGGTGCGCCCGGTCCGCCTCGCCCAGGCGTTCGGGGGCGGGGACGTCGCCGACCAGGAGCAGGCCGGGCCTGGGTTCGCGCGGTGGCGGGGCGGTGGGGTCGGGCTGCTCGGCGACGGCCAGGGTCAGGTGGAGTTCGGCGCGGTGGCGGCGGTCGGGCCGGTGCGCGCGGGCGAGCGCGTGGGCGGCGGTGGACCCGCGTCCGCAGGCGCGCAGGGCCTCGGTCAGGGCGGTGGCCAGGTCGGCTGGGGCGTCGGCGAGCGCGTCGGCGCCCTCCTCCCAGCGCCGGGCCCAGGAGCGCGCGTGGTAGGCGAACCAGCCGCGCTCGTCGGTGAGGTCGTGGCGGCGCGCCGACCAGTGGGTGGCGCGGACCGCGCCGTAGCCGCGGCCGGTGCGCGCGCCCACGCGGATGCCGGGCCCGGGCCCGTCGGGTCCGGAGAGTCCGTCGCAGGCCAGGAGCAGCAGGGTGAGCAGGCGGGCCTCGTCGGCCGGCGCGGGGACGCGCAGGCGCAGGTGGGCGGTGAACACGGTGCCCGCGGGCAGGATCTCCCACCGCCACGCGCGGCCCGGCCGGACGGTGCCCGCGGCCGGGTCCACCCGGGTGCCGGTGCGGACCGCGACCGCCGTGTCCTCGGGGAGTTCGGCTCGGGCGTCGTCCACGTCCAACGCGCTCGCGGCGGCCCCCTGCCCCGGCGCGGCCTCGGACTCCGCCGACCCCGTGAGGGCGCGGACGTCGTCGGGGTCGCCCGTGCGGGCCGCGAGTTCGTGGCGCAGCAGCCCGGCCAGGGTGGTGGCGCGCAGGCGGGGCGCACCGGTGACCGGATCGCGGTCCACGTGCAGGTCCACGTCGTCTCCGGCGGCGTGGCGGGGCCCGGCCCGGGCCGCCCCGATGTGGGTGTCGGAGAGCAGGCACAGCCGCAGGGTGACCTCCCACAGCAGCCCGGGCGGAGCTGGCTCGCCGCTCACCCGGGGCGTCCCCCGTCCCGCTCGGCGCGCGGCGGGCGGGCGGCCTCGGCCAGCCAGGAGGAGACCAGGACCAGGGAGAGGCGTGCGGCGGCGCGGCGCTCCCAGTCGCGGGCGCGGGCGGACAGGCCCCGGCCGCCGGGGGGCAGGCCGTCGGGCAGGGAGAGGTCCACGGCGGCGACGGCCCGGACGTAGGCGGGGCTGCGCACGGGGTGGGGCCGGTTGTCCCGCCACCAGTCCTCGGCTCCGCCGGACAGGTCCGCCAGCCAGGACCGGACGCTGACGGGCCGGTCGTGGCCCGGGCGGAGCAGGCGGGCCCGGTCCAGGGCGCGTG
>NZ_LEKI01000147.1:0-14602 GCF_001029525.1 Nocardiopsis sp. RV163
CCGGTGCCCCGTGGCGGCAGCCCCACCCCCAGCAGCCCGCACCCGAGGTGGTGGCCTCCGTCCAACCGCAGAGCCGGGGCTGCGCCACCGCCGCCGTGGTCGCCGCCGCGCTGGTGCTGGTCGTGCTCGCCGCCGGGGCGATCTGGTACGTGGTGGCGCGCGACACCCCGGAGGCGAGCGCCTTCGGGGCGGCGCCCGAGTGCTCCGTCGCCGAGAACGGGACGCTGGACGAACTGGTGCCCGACCACGAACTGGAGGTCGAGGAGCCGGTCGGCGGCCCGCAGGAGGCGTTCGGCTCCGGCTGGCAGTGCCGGTGGGCGACCCCCGGCGGCCCCGGCGAACAGGTCCCGGCCACCGCGACGATGGTGGCTGTGGCCGCCCCCGACCCGGGCGGCGTCACGACGGCCGCCGACAACCTGCGCACCACTACCTCCCAGCACGACGCTCAGGAGCTGGAAGGCGTCGGCGAGGAGGCGGTGGCCTGGGTCCAGGAGGACCCGTACACGGTCGCCTGCGTCGGCGCCCGGGTGTCCAACCTGTACCTGGAGACCTGTTACACCGTGGCGGCCAGCTACGACGCGCAGGACCCGGGCGACCGGGATCGCATGGTGGCGGGCGCAGAGGAGTTCGCGCTGTCCGTGGCCGAGGCGCTGCCGGACTCCATCCCCGAGTGAGGCCCCGGCGCGGCTACCAGGCCGCGCCCAGGAACTCCTCCAGCGCGGGTGAGACCTCCTCGGCGAACGGGCGCTGGGCGTCCAGGACGGTGGCCCCGGGCTCGTCCCGGTAGCGGCGGAGGATGTGGTCGGCGTCGGGGACGTCCACCCGTCGCGCTCCGTCCAGACCGGTCATCAGCCGGTCCACGTCCTGCCGGGAGACCTGCGCGTCCCGTTCCCCCCACAGCACCAGCACGGGGGTGCCCCCGGGCAGGCCCTCCGCCAGTTCGACGGGGTCGAAGGCGTCCATGTAGGCCAGGAAGTCCTCGTTGGCGGGGGTGTAGACGCCAGTTACGCCTCCGCTGGGCATCTCCACCTCGCCCAGCGCGCGCCCGGACCTGATCGCGGCCCGTCCGGCACGGGAGTCCGAGAGCAGCTGGACCACCTGCCCCTCCTCCACCTGGCCCGAGGCCTCGGCGGCGCGCGCCTGCTCGGTGAGCTGGCGGTCGATCAGGTCGAGGTAGCGCGAACCGGGGGGCGCGGCCAGCACGAGCGCGGGGGAGGGGTGCTCCGCACCGATGAGCTCGTGGGCGCGCAGCGCGTACAGGGCGCCCTCGCTGTGCCCGACGACCACCACCCGCCCGGGGTCCACCTCCGGCTGGGAGACGAGTTCCTCGTAGGCCGACGCGACCTGCTCGTCGAAGATCACCGGGTCCACCGGCGCGACCTCGCCGCCGGGGCCCGGCGTCTCGAAGTCCGGGCCGCTGCCGTACTTGTCGTAGCGCAGCGAGGCCACCCCGACGTCGGCGAGCACCCGGGACAGGTTCTGGTTGGTGTCGGCGTCGGGGCGCACGGAGCTGTTGCCGTCGCGGTCGGTGGGACCGCTGCCGGAGATGATGAGCGCGCCCGGAACGGTTCCGGAGACCTCCCGGGGCATCCGGAACGAGCCGGACACCCCGTGCCCGCCGCCCTCGAAGGCCACCTCGCGCTCGACGCCGCCGGCCCCCGGCGCCTCGGCGGCCCCGTCGTCGGCGGGGGCGCAGGCGGCGGTCAACAGGACGGCGCTCGCCGCACCGGCCAGTGCGGTGCGCCAGCGGACGGCGGGGGAGGAGGCACGTGTGAACACCTTCTCAGCCTAGCGGCCCGCGCCCGTCGGCCCCGCGCCGTCCACAGGGGAAGCGTCCCCGGTCCCTCCGAGGGGAGGGGGACCGGGGACGCGGGTACCCGGGCACCTCAGACGCGGCGCATGACCGCGACCACCTTGCCGAGGATGGTGGCGTCGTCGCCGTTGATCGGCTCGTAGTCCTCGTTGCGCGGCATCAGCCACACGTGGCCGCCCTCCTCGCGGCGCAGCACCTTGACGGTCGCCTCCTCGTCGAGCAGCGCCGCCACGATGTCGCCGTTGTTGGCGTCCTGCTGCTGGCGCACCACCACCATGTCGCCGTCGGTGATGGCGACGTCGGTCATCGAGTCGCCGACCACGGTGAGCATGAACAGGCGTCCCTCACCCACAAGCTGGCGCGGCAGGGCGAGCACGTCCTCCACCGACTCCTCGGCCAGGATCGGACCGCCGGCGGCGATCCGGCCGACCAGCGGCACGGCCGCGGCGCGCGAGAGGTCGATGTCCTCGGGCACCAGCGTCTGCCCCGAGGCGCGCCCGGGTGTGCGCAGCTCCACCGCGCGCGGCCGGTTCTGGTCGCGGTGCAGGTAACCCTTGCGCTGGAGGACCTTGAGCTGGTGCGCCACGCTGGACGGGCTGGACAGGCCGACCGCTTCCCCGATTTCCCTTATCGAGGGGGGGAAACCCCGCTCCCGGACATAGCGTTGGATGCAGTTCAGCACGCTCTGCTGGCGCGCGGTGAGTTTGGGGGCTTCGGGCGTGGACCCGCCCGCGTTCTCCGCTGGTGCGAGAACGGTGGCGGTATCTGCGGTTCCGGGATTCTCCTCCGGCACGGCCGGGCCTCCTCGGCATTCGGTTCGGTCAGGGCCTGCTTGTGTGACTGGCCACCCCCGGTCCGCGACCGTGCCGACCTGGGGGTCCACGTGATGGCGAAACCGGTGTGAAATCAAGGTCAACTTTAGTCGTTGCACACGGTGATATCAAACAAGCGTTCGAGGCAGGGGAGAATTGCCGTCGCGCGTATTCGCGGTCAATTTCCGGCCTGCACTTACGTGTGTACACGCGTTCACGCGCTGTTGTCCCCGGAATGCGCGAACGCGTGTCCGCGACAGCGGTTCCGGCCAGGCGCAGGGGTCTTATCCCGGGGCGTCGGCCCGACCGAAATCCCCGTGACGTCGGGATTCCCGTGCCCGCCGCCGGGAGCGGCGGCTCCGGCGGTCGGCGCTATCCTTGAGCGCGGTGCCGGGCCGCCCCCGCAGCAGTCCGCCCGCACCGGCTTCCCCGCCCCACCCCGCCGCCGCGGACCGCGATGCCGCGCGGTCCCTCGGCCGTGTTCGTGACACGCCCGTGCCGGGGTTGCGGCGGGGCTGGGAAGAAGTCTAGGTTCGGCCACAACATCTGGTGTTGCGACAGGAATGCTTGTCCAGAAGTTGTGGTTTAGTGGTACCTAGGTGTTGTCGTTCGGTGAGAGAAGCAGGTGAACCAGGGTGCACTGTCCGTTCTGCCGCCATCCGGACACCCGGGTGATCGACAGCAGGTCCACCGACGACGGCGCGGCCATCCGGCGCCGCCGGTCCTGCCCCGTCTGCGAGCGCAGGTTCACCACCCAGGAGACCGTCCTGCTGATGGTGGCCAAGCGCTCGGGGGTCACCGAGCCCTTCAGCAGGACCAAGATCATCGCCGGGGTGCGCCGGGCCTGCCAGGGCCGCCCCGTCTCCGAGGACGCCCTGGCCAAGCTCGGCCAGCAGGTCGAGGAGGAGATCCGCGGCCGCGGCCTGGCCGAGGTCCCCGCCCACGAGATCGGCCTGGCCATCCTGGGGCCGATGCGCGAGCTGGACGAGGTCGCCTACCTGCACTTCGCCAGCGTCTACCGCGGCTTCGAGAGCCTCTCCGACTTCGAGGCCGAGATCGCCAGCCTGCGCCAGGACCGCGAGGCCGAGACCGGCGGCCGCAGCGGCGCCACCACGGGGTAGCGTCCCCCGCGGCCGCACGCCGACCGCGCGCGGGGCCACACCACTCCCGGGACAAGGACACCGGGCACGGTCGGTGGCCGTGCCCATGAGTGAGGGGAGACCCGGCGATGACGGAATCCGCCAACGGTCCGGCCGGACGCAAGGTCAAGGGCAAGGGCGACCGCAAGGGGATCAGGGTGAGGCGCGTCTTCACCTCTCCTGGGACGCACCCCTACGACTCCCTGGAGTGGGAGCGCCGCGACGTCGTCATGACCAACTGGCGCGACGGCACGGTCAACTTCGAGCAGCGCGGGGTGGAGTTCCCCTCCTCCTGGTCGATGAACGCCACCCAGATCGTCACGAGCAAGTACTTCCGCGGCGTGGTGGGCACCCCCGAACGCGAGTGGAGCCTCAAGCAGCTCATCGACCGCGTCGTCGGCGTCTACACCGAGACCGGCCGCGAACAGGGCTACTTCGCCTCCGCGGAGGACGCCGAGGTCTTCGACCACGAGCTCAAGCACGCCCTCTCCCACCAGCTGTTCAGCTTCAACTCCCCGGTGTGGTTCAACGTCGGTACGAGTTCAAAAGCCCAGGTCAGCGCGTGTTTCATTCTCTCCGTGGACGACACCATGGAGTCGATCCTGGACTGGTACAAGGAAGAGGGGATCATCTTCAAGGGCGGGTCCGGCGCGGGTGTGAACCTGTCGCGCATCCGCTCCAGCAAGGAGCTGCTCTCCTCCGGCGGGACGGCCTCCGGCCCCGTCTCCTTCATGCGCGGAGCCGACGCCTCGGCCGGGACCATCAAGTCCGGCGGAGCCACCCGCCGGGCCGCCAAGATGGTCGTACTGGACGTCGACCACCCCGACATCGAGGACTTCGTCGAGACCAAGGCCCGCGAGGAGCACAAGATCCGTGCCCTGCGCGACGCCGGGTTCGACGTCGACCTCGGCGGCGACGACATGTTCAGCGTCCAGTACCAGAACGCCAACAACTCCGTGCGGGTCTCCGACGCGTTCATGCGCGCCGTGGAGAGCGGATCCGACTTCGGCCTGACCTCCCGCACCACCGGCGAGGTCGTCGCCACAGTGGACGCCAAGGAGCTGTTCCAGCGCATGGCCAGGGCCGCCTGGGAGTGCGCGGACCCGGGTATCCAGTACGACGGCACGATCCAGGACTGGCACACCACGCCCGAGAGCGGACGTATCAGTGCGAGTAACCCGTGCTTTCCGGCTGATCAGCGTGTGCTGACGGATCGCGGACACATACCGATCGGTGATCTGGTCAAGCGTGCGGCCCAAGGCGAGACCTTCGCCGTGTACACCAACGACGTCACCGCCGAGGCGGACGCCCAGAACGCTGTGGTGGCGACAGTCCCCACCCAGTACATGGTTACGGGGACCAACGAGATCCTCGAACTGCGTTTCTCCGACGGCTCTCTTCTGCGCTGCACCCCCAACCATCGGATGTGGACCGAGAACAGGGGCTGGGTGCACGCGGAGAAGCTGCTCTCCGACGACCGGGTCGTCCGGTCCTTCCAGTACGCGCCCCGGTCGAACCCGGTGCCGCAGATCCCCCGGGACGCCTTGGAGGCGGCACGGCTGGCGGCGGCTTCCCCGGGCGTCCGGTCCCTGCGTCTGCCGGAGAAGTGGGACGAGGACCCCGACCTGGCGCACTACCTGGGCTGGCTCGCGGGAGACGGCTCCGTCGGTGACCAGGCGGTGGTGACCGTCTACGGCACGGCGGAGGAGCAGGAGGGCGTCCTTCCCCGCCACCGGGCCCTCATCGAGCGCCTTACCGGGCAGCGGAGTGAGCCGAGCCTCCAGCCGGACGGGACCCGACAGCTCAGGGTCACGCGTCGCGCCATGGTCAGCTTCGTGCGAGCCTTGGGCCTGGGAGCCCGGGCGGCCGACGCGTCGGTGCCCCCGTCGCTCTTCGAGGCTCCTGAGGAGACCGTGCTGGAATTCCTCCAAGGGCTGTTCGACGCCCACGGACGCGCGGTGGACCAGCGAGTCAGCGGGACGCGCTACGTCGGTCTGGTCAGCCGTTCGGAGCGGCTTGCGCGCGAGGTTCAGGAACTCCTCGCCCCGTTCGGCGTAGCCAGTCGCGTGTACGGGACCTCCGAGGGCGAGCCGGATTCGTTCTCCCGCACCCGTAAGGACGGAAGCACCGTCTCCTGCGGCAGCGACGGTCCGTTCTTCGACTTGCGGATCTCGGCCCAGTCCATGCGGCAGTTCTCCGCCCTCATCGGCTTCTCCCTGGAGAGCAAGAGCGAGAAGCTCAAGGAAGCTCTGGACTTTCGCCGCGTGTACGGGACGAAGACGACGGTACGTCTGGTGTCCAGGCGTTCACGGGGCTTCGAAACCACGTACAACCTGACCGAGCCGCGCAACCACTCCTACATCGTGGGCGGCACTGTTGTCGCCAACTGTTCGGAATACCTCCATCTGGACGACTCGTCCTGCAACCTGGCCTCGATCAACCTGCTGAAGTTCCTGCGAGGGGACGACACCTTCGACGTGGAGCGCTTCACCGCGCTCACCGAACTGGTCATCACGGCGATGGACCTCTCCATCACCTTCGCCGACTTCCCCACCGAGAAGATCGGCGAGACCACCCGCGCCTACCGGCAGTTGGGCATCGGCTACGCGAACCTGGGCGCCCTGCTCATGGCGACCGGCCACGCCTACGACTCCGAGGGCGGGCGCGCCGTCGCCGCCGCTGTGACCTCGCTGATGACCGGTGCCGCCTACCGGCGCAGTGCCGAGCTGGCCGGGGTCGTCGGCCCCTACGACGGCTACCGGCGCAACGAGCGGGCCCACAAGAGGGTCATGCGCAAGCACGCCGCGGCCAACGACGACCTGCGCACCGTCGGAACCCTGGAGGAGCCGATCCACGCCGCGGCCACCCGAGAGTGGGCCGAGTGCCTCAGGACCGGTGAGCGCAACGGCTGGCGCAACGCCCAGGCGAGCCTTCTCGCGCCCACCGGGACCATCGGCTTCATGCTCGACTGCGACACCACCGGCATCGAGCCGGACTTCTCGCTGGTCAAGTTCAAGAAGCTGGTCGGCGGCGGCTCCATGCAGATCGTCAACCAGGCCATCCCGCGCGCGCTGGCCAACCTCGGCTACCAGGACGAGCAGATCGAGGCCGTCGTCGAGTACATCTCCGAGAACGGCCACGTCGTGGACGCGCCCGGCCTGCGCACCGAGCACTACGAGGTGTTCGACTGCGCGATGGGACGCCGCTACATCCGGCCCATGGGCCACGTGCGGATGATGGCCGCGGTGCAGCCGTTCCTGTCCGGCGCGATCTCCAAGACGGTGAACGTGCCGGAGGGGGCCTCGGTCGAGGACTTCGAGCACATCTACTTCGAGGGCTGGCGGATGGGTCTGAAGGCGCTCGCCGTCTACCGGGACAACTGCAAGGTTGGCCAGCCGCTGTCCACCGGCGGAACGCGGGAGGAGGAGGCCGAGGCGGAGGCCGCCGAAGCGCCCCGCCCGGTCCGCCGCCGCCTGCCCAAGAAGCGACCGAGCGAGACCACGTCGTTCTCCGTGGGCGGGGCCGAGGGCTACATCACCGCGGGCTCCTATCCGGACGACGGTCTGGGCGAGGTGTTCATGAAGCTCGGCAAACAGGGGTCCACCCTGGCCGGGGTGATGGACGCCTTCTCCATCGCGATCTCCATCGCACTGCAGTACGGGGTCCCCCTGGAGACCTACGTGGAGAAGTTCACGAACATGCGGTTCGACCCGGCGGGCATGACCGACGACCCCGACATCCGCATGGCACAGTCGGTGGTGGACTACATCTTCCGCCGCCTGGCCCTGGACCACCTGCCCTACGAGGAGCGGGCCGCGCTGGGGGTGCTGTCGGCCGCCGAACGCCAGGCGCAGGTGGCGGGCGAGGACCCCGCGCAGGTCGCCACGCAGGTGGAGTCCTACGCCCAGTCCGCCGCCACCCGCGGGGCGGACGCCCCGGAGGAGGCCCCGGCCGCCCCCGCGCGGGAGCCGCGCACAGTGGCGGAGCGGCCGACCCGGGCGCACTCGACCGCGGAGCTGATGGAGGGCAAGGGCTTCGTGGCGGACGCGCCGCTGTGCGTGACCTGCGGTACGAAGATGCGCCCGTCGGGAAGCTGCTACGCCTGCGAGGGCTGCGGAGCCACCAGCGGTTGCAGCTGACCGGCGTCGGACGGGCCGCCAGGGGAGGGGCGGAGCCGTCCCCCTCCCCGGCACCCCGGTCCCGTGTCAGCCGCGGTCGAGGTCCCCGGAGGCGGCCGCGACCGCGGCGGTCACGGCGGTCACCCCCAGCACGGCGGGCCAGGCGCCGACCTTCTTGGCCAGCGGGTGGGAGAGCCCGAACGCGCCCACGTACACGCCGGTGAGCGCGACCGCCGCGCCCACCCCGGAGCGGCGGCGCCGGGTCTCGAAGGCCGCGGCGCCGAACGCGGCCAGCACTGCTCCGCCCAGCGGGCGGTTGCCCGTCGCGCGGGCCACCGTGTAGCCGCCGATCAGGCCCGCGGTGGTCAGGACGGAGCTGGGTACTGCGGGCATGGACGGTGTCCCCTCTCGCTGCGGCCGGAGCCGGTGGCTGGGTGTGACGACGACGTTATCCGCCTTCCGGCGGCGGTGTGGCCCGGCTCGCCCGTACCGGTCCCGAGGGCGCGCCCCCGTCACGTTCCGGTCTACAGCCCTGGGTTCCGGACGCGTCTCATGACAGGGTTGGTGCTGTCCGCTACGACCCCTCCGGTCACGGGACAGGTCCCCACCTGGAACCGGACCGCCGTACGCGACGTCGTAGTCGATAGTTCCCGACCTCCGACCAAGGAGCCCATGCCTATGTCGTTCGCGCAGACCGTGCGCGGCGCGGCCGGTGCCGTCGCCCAGGGGGGCGATCCGCGCCAGGCGGTGTCCGACGCGCTGCAACAGGCCACCGAGGGCGGTGGCCTCGACCCCCGGGACTTCGTCGCCGCCCGTGAACAGGGTGACTCCGTCGGCACCCGCATCGAGCAGAAGAGCACCTCCCTCAACAACGCGGGCGAGGCGATCAACCGCAGCTACTACGAGCGCGGAGACGGCGGGCCGGTCCACGTCATCTGCCCCATGGTCATCCCCCGCGGACGCACCTTCGTCACGATGCTCCCGGCCATCGCGCTGGTGGCACTCGGCGTGCTGGGCGCCGTCACCGTCCTGGTTCCTCAGGCGGTCAGCGGCGGCAACCCCCTGATCAACCCCGTCTTCGGCGTCCACTACTGGCTGATCACCATCGCGGTGGCCGTGTTCATGTGGTGGCGCCAGGGCATGGTGATGGTGCCGGAGGGCTGCGAGGCGATCGTCACCCGCTTCGGCAAGATGGAGAACGTCTTCCAGGCGGGGCGGGTCACGCTCTTCAACCCCTGGAAGCGCGTCTCCTACATCGTCAACACCACCCGTGAGTACCCCTTCAACGCGCCGATCCGCTCCGCGCCCACCAAGAGCGGTGTGCAGGCCTCCATCGACCTGTTCGTGCAGTTCAGGATCGTCAACGCCACCGACTTCGTCTACACGCTCGGCGGCGTGAACGGCTTCCAGGAGAAGCTCAACAACGCGATCAGCGAGACCACGCGCAGCCTCATCTACGAGCAGCAGGCCTCGGCCATCTACGACATGGTCGGTGACAACACCCAGAGCCTGGTGGAGCAGCTCAACCGCCAGTTCAGCGGGATCGTGGAGCTGACCAGCGCCAACATCACCCACGCCGAGCCCTCCAACCAGGAGTACCGGATGGACCTGGCGGCGCCGGAGATGGTCCGCGTCGCCAAGGACGCCTACACCTTCGAGTACGAGCTCCAGTTGCGCAAGGAGCAGAACGAGGGCGACCTGAACAAGGAGCTGGCGACCCTCAACGAGACCCTGTCCGCGATCCAGGCCGACATCGCCCAGTACCAGGCGCAGATGGACACGGCACTGGAGCGCGAGACCAACCGGGCCCGCTCCCTGGCCCACCAGCGCTTCGTCGAGGCCCAGTCCGAGGCCAACGCCAACGCGGCCCTGTTGCAGGCCCAGGCCCTGGACATCCGCGCGGTGAGCGCCGCCGACGCCCCCGAGATCCTCAACTACCGCTTCCGCGAGACCCTCCTGGACAAGCTGGAGGCGGTCGCCGACAGCCTGCCGCAGGTCCTGCGGATAGGGTCGGGCGACGCCGCCAGCGTCGACTACCTGCGCATCGCCCAGGAGATCATCGGCCAGGCCGACACCGCCCTGTTCTCGCAGGAGGACATGGACGCCATCCGCTCCCGCCTCGGCGACATCCGGGGCCGCATCGCCGAGCGCGAGCAGGAGATCAGCGCGCTGGTGCGGGACGCCGACGAGCCCAGGTCCGAGCCGGGCCGGGGCGAGGACCCGGGGGAGGAGCTGGTCGAGGAGATCCGCCAGTCCGTCTCCGAGCAGGCCATCGACGAGCGCATGTCCGAGGCGCCCCAGGAACCTCAGGCGCCCGAGGGGGCCCGGGAACCGCACGGTCGGCACGGGGCCCCAGGGGACCGGGGCCCCTCAGGGCCGCCGGACGACGCACCGCCGCCCTCGGGCGCCCCCCACCGGTCCCAGGAGGGTCCGCCCCCGCCGCCGTGGTCGCGCGGCACCCAGGGCTCCGGCCCAGACGAGGGAGGTCAGTAGATGAGCGTGTCAGTGAACGCCGGCGGCGGCTCCAGCATCAAGGAGTCCCTCGCCTCGTGGGGTGACCTGGCCGGTCTGCTGCGCGGCGGCGACCAGGGCGCGATCGTCCCCGTGGTCATACCGCGCGACAACCGGGGCCTGCGGTGGACCGTCCTGGTCTGGTTCGGCCTTTTCGCCCTGTGCTCGGCGCTGATGATGGCCCTCAACGCCTCGGCGGGCGGGTTCGTCCTCGGGGTCGCCTACGTCGTGCTGGCCGTGCCGACCCTGATCGTCGGCGTCCTCAGCATCGTCGTGGCGGGCCTGTGGTGGTGGCGCGGTTCGATCATCGAGATCGAGGAGGGCACGCACGGCATCCTCACCAAGTACGGCGCGATCGTGAAGCCGATCGGTCCGGGCCGCCACTACCTGTGGCACCCGTGGTCGCGGGTGGACTTCGTGGTGGACACCCGCACGGAGATCCCCTACACGGCGCCGGTCCTGGCCTGCCCCACGCGGGAGAACGTGCCGCTGAAGTCGATCGAGTTCTTCCTCAAGTTCCAGATCACCGATCCGATCCGGTTCGTGACGATCATCGGCGCGAGCAACTTCGACCTCGTGCTCTCCAGCGCGGTGCAGGACGCCATCCGCCAGCGCAGCCGCCTGGTCAACACCGAGTCCGCCTACGACCTGCGCGGTTCCAACGTCGAGGACATGCGCCGCCTGCTCAACGGTCAGCTGGAGAAGTACGGTGTGCGCATCACCGGCTGCAACATCCCCGACGTGCAGCTGCCCAGCCAGTACCAGCAGCACCTGTCCACCCGGGAGCGGGTGGCCAAGGAGCTGGTGGCCTACGAGCAGGAGTGGGAGCTGACGCGCAAGCGCCGGATCGACACCCTGCTGATGGACATCGAGCGCTCCAAGAAGACCCGTGACGCCAAGATCGTCGAGGTCAACGCCTCCCTCAACAAGGCGCGCAAGGACGTGGCGCAGATGCTGGAGGAGCAGGAGACCGAGGCGCAGCGGGTGCGCTACGAGATCGAGACGCGCGGGCGCGCCGACCTGGTGGCCGCCGAGAACGAGGCGAAGGCGCAGGAGCGCCTGGCCACGGCCTACCGGGACAACCGGGCGGTGCTGGAGTACGAGCTGGCCCGCCGCCGCCTGGACGTGGGCGCCACCCTGGCCGGGCGCGCCCCGCGCCCGGTGGTGGTGCAGACCGAGGCGGGCGCGGGGGACGGTTCGGCGCTGTCGACGCTGCTGACCGCGCAGCTGCTGCCGCAGGTGATGGACGGCCGGGGCGCGCGGGCGCCGCTGGGCGGTTCGGGTGGTTCGGCCGGGACCAGGGACGTCCTGGACTCCGCGCAGGGCGCGGTCGCCGCTGCCGCCGAGCGCCAGCAGCAGATGGCCGACGAGTACCAGCGCCAGCAGGGCGCCGCGATGCGCGAGCAGTTCGAGCGCGGAGAGGGGTACGGCGGACAGGGACGCCGCTGACCCGGCGGCCCCGCGCCCCGCGACCGGTCCGCCGGGCGCGGGGCCTTTCCGTGTCCGCGGGATCAGGTGACGGGGGAGAGGGAGGAGTAGCCCCCGGCGATGTCGATCCCGTTTCGCGCGGCGATCTCGACCAGGTCCTCGACCTCGCCCGCCTGCGCGCTGGCCAAGTCGTCGTCGCCGAGCGCGTGGGCGCGGCGCAGCGCGGTGATCGAGTCGTGGATGCGCACGTGAAGGGTGAGCGCGAACTCGCGCATGGGGCCTCTCCTCGGGTTTGGCGGCGCTGCCGGGGAGGGAGGGCCTGCGGCTCTCCCCCTCGGGGGGCGTCTCCTTGTGTACCCGGCGAGGGTGAGAGCAGGGTTGGAGGGGGACAAGGGGCGGCAAGGCCGGGGTGAAAACGCGGCCGCCCGCCGCGCGGTGGCGCGGCGGGCGGGTCACGGCCGCGCGGGCGCGGTCAGTGGTTGACCCAGACGTACCAGTCGCCCGACACGTGTTCGTAGATCCTGGAGCCCTGCCCGGGGACGAAGACGCCCTCGGGGATGCGCTCGGCGCTGTGCGCCAGGCCCGAGGGGCTGAACAGCCCGGAACCCTCCACCGCGTAGTGGGTGACGCCGTCGTACGCCGAGACGCTGCGCAGCGAGTACAGCCCCACCCGTTCGCCGTTGAGCGGAATGGAGGTGCGGCCGTCGGTGTCCTCGCGCAGCGAGAGCATTTGGTCGGAGGAGGCGCTGATCCGGCTCTGAAGCGGGACGTCGGCCACGGCCAGCCCGATCGCGGCGGCGGCGATCACCGGCGCGGACACCCAGCGCAGCCAGTAGTAGCGGATCATCGGTCGGGCCACCGCCAGGGCGATGCCCAGGCGCAGAGCGCCCATGCCGGCGAGCAGCAGACCGCCCACCAGGGCGATGACGAACGTGGGCAGGTGGCCGCCGGGGACGCTGTCCTCGAAGAGCAGGACCAGGCCGACCACGCCGCAGGCGGGGATGTAGAGCCGACCTGGCGGACGGGAGGCCCAGCTGATCAGTCGCTGGCCGAGCGTCGGCTTCTCGGCGATCTCGATGAGCTTGGCCAGGGACCTGTCGGGGGTCGGGCCGGAAGCCGCGGCGGACATGGCGTTTCCTCCACCGAATCCGTGTCATGGGGACGCGGACCCGGAGCGAACGGGAAGAAGGGCCACAGGGGGCCGCGTCACAGTCGATACGGCCGCCGAAGCACGGCCTGCTCCACAGGATAGAGCAGTGGAGGGGCGTGTTCGGGGAGGCGGGAGGAAACGCCGCCGCCGCTCCCGCGGATCGCGGACGGTTGACCACGGTGTTCGCGGCGCCGCACGCCGACGCGCGGTGCCAGGACGAGGTGGTCCCAGGACCAACGTCCGCCGCTCACGGCCATCAGCGCGCACACCGCCGTGACCAGCGACGTCGTTCCCCACGAGGACAGGGGTGCCAGGTCGGCCGAGCCCGCGGTGAGGGCGCCGAGCACCGCCGCGACGGCGAGCAGGGGACCGGTAAGCCATGTGAGCAGGCCCACGGCGAAGGCGATCGAGAGCGCGACGAACAGGGCGGGCAGCGTCCCGGCGACCGGGGACAGCACGCCCAGTCCGGCGGCGTCGAGGTGTTGGGCCACCGAGGCCTCCCGGCCGCGCAGCGCGAGCCCGTACTCGGTGAACATCCACCCGACGCCCACCCGGACGAGGGCTGCGACGACGTCGTAGAGGCGTCCCCGGGAGATCCGTGGCCGCGGGTACGGCCTGGCGCGCTGCATGCCCATTCCTCCCGGGCGGACGGCGGTCCTGACAAGCGGAAACTACACAAAGTCATGGCCGTTGGCCTCTCGTGGTGCCCGGCGAGTCGCGTGAAAGGGCGCTCGCGTGGCCGTCCTGTCCGGGAGCGGTGCCACCCGGCGGGACCGTCCGCGCCCCGGGTCCCGAACGGCCTCCGCACCGCACGCCCTAGGGTGGACACCGTGCCGACCACATCCACGCCCGCCCCGCCGCCCGCCGCACCCACCTACGAGCTGGAGGACGAGCTCCGCTCCTCCGGCGCGCGGGTGGTCGCCGGAGTGGACGAGGTGGGCCGCGGCGCCTGGGCCGGTCCGCTCCTGGTCTGCGCCGCCGTCCCCGGCGAGGGCGCCCCGCCCCCCGGCCTGACCGACTCCAAGCGCCTGACCCCCGGACGCCGCCGGGAGATCGCCCAGCAGTTGCGCCCCTGGGTCGCCGACCACGCCTTCGGCTGGTCCTCACCCGAGGAGATCGACGAGGTCGGCATGACCGAGGCGCTGCACCGGGCCTCCCGCCGCGCCCTGGACGCGCTCTCCCCGCGGCCCGACGCCGTCATCCTCGACGGCAGGCACGACTTCATCGGCCGCCCCTGGAGGGTGCGCACCTGCGTCAAGGGCGACCTGGCCTGTGTCAGCGTCGCCGCCGCCGCGATCCTGGCCAAGGTCCGCCGCGACGCCCTCATGGCCGAGCTGGCCGCCGACCACCCGGGCTACGGGTTCGAGCGGGCCGCCGGATACCCCTCGCCCGTGCACCGCGCCGCCCTGGCCGAGTCCGGGCCCACCCCGCACCACCGCATGAGCTGGTCCTACCTCGACGACCTGCCCCGATGGAAGCACATGCGCAGGGTCCGCCCAGCTCCCGGCGGGCAGATCCCCCTGCTGTGAGCACCGGATCCGCGACCCCCGGGCGGCCCCCGCCAGGGGGCACGACACGCGGTCCCGTACTGGACATCCGCCCCACTTGGGGCAAGGCTGTGGCTGTGGACG
>NZ_LEKI01000148.1:0-14574 GCF_001029525.1 Nocardiopsis sp. RV163
GGTCTCCGAGCCGGGACCGGTACCGGTCCCCGCCCCTCGCCCTCCCTCCCCCGCGTGCGAGGACCCCGAGGACTGGCGCGCGTTCACCCGGCTCGCCCGCGTCTGGCTCGACCAGCAGCAGCAACGAGCCGAGCGGACGCAGCGAGCACGGCAGGCACCCCAGCCCCGCACGGACCACTGCCGACAGGCGGTCCCGGCATGATCTTCCTGACCGCGCCCAGGGTTCCGCGCCCCCTCGTCCGCTGGGAGCACCGCGTCTACCCGGGAGCGCTGGACCAGCTCGCGCGGGTCCGCGCCGACCTCGCCGCCGACCTGGCCGGTTTCGACGGCGACCTCGTAGAGACCGTGCGGCTGTGCGCAAGCGAGCTGTTCGCGAACTCCGTCAAGTACACGGACTCAGGCAAGAGGGACGGCGAGGTCGTCCGCGCGCTGTCGATGCCCGACGCGCGAACGCTCCGCTTCTCGGTGAGCGACTGCGGCGGAGGCGGCGCAATCCCGGCAGTTCCGGAGGAGCGGACGGAGGACGAGTGGAGCCGGGCCGAGGGCCAGCGCGGGCTGCTGCTCGTGGAGAACCTGTCCACAGCCTGGGGACACTTCCGCCTCGCACCCTGGGCCGACCTGGGCACCCACGTGTGGGCCACCTTCAGGGTCCCCCCGGGCGGCGCTCCGCCCGCCACGCGCCCCTACGTCCTCATCGACTGAGGCCGGATTCCGGACGGGCGGGGAGGCCCCGGCCAGTGCCTCCCCGCCCCGCGCGAGCCCCCGGACAGCCCGTTCAGCGCGCCTCACCGAAACCCGCCCCTCCTTTTGGTATCCCCTGGGACACAACTCCCTCCCTCCCACTGGCGCCGGTCGCTACTCGGTAGTAACATTGACTTGTTACTAGTCGGTAGATCCGCGTGTACAGACACCGCGGCCAGGGACACAGCGGAGCTGTCCATGACGCATTACAAGAGCAACCTGCGCGACATCGAGTTCAACCTCTTCGAGGTCTTCAAGCGCCAGGACGTCCTGGGGCAGGCCCCCTTCGAGGAGCTGGACGAGGAGACCGCCCGCACGATCCTGGACGAGGTCAACCGCCTCGCCACGGGCGTCATCGCGGAGTCCTTCGAGGACGCGGACCGCAACCCCCCGGTCTTCGACCCGAAGACGAACACCGTCGCGCTCCCCGAGAGCCTGAAGAAGTCCTACAAGGCCTACATGGACGCCGGCTGGTACAACCTCGACCTCCCCCAGGAGCTGGGCGGCCTGGGCGCCCCCCGCTCCCTGGTCTGGTCCGCCGCCGAGCTGGTCCTCGGCTCCAACCCCGCCGTGCACATGTACTCGGCCGGACCCGGCTTCGCGAGCATCCTCTACTCGGAGGGCAACGAGGAGCAGAAGCGGTTCGCCGAGCTGGCCATCGAGCGCGGCTGGGGCGCCACCATGGTCCTCACCGAGCCGGACGCCGGGTCGGACGTCGGCGCGGGCCGCACCAAGGCCGTGGACCAGGGTGACGGCACCTGGCACATCGAGGGCGTGAAGCGCTTCATCACCTCGGCCGAGCAGGACATGACCGAGAACATCTTCCACCTGGTGCTGGCCCGCCCCGAGGGCGCGGGCCCCGGCACCAAGGGCCTCTCGCTCTTCCTGGTCCCCAAGTACCTCGTCAACGAGGACGGCTCGCCCGGCGAGCGCAACGGCGCCTACGTCACCAACGTCGAGCACAAGATGGGCCTCAAGGCCTCCACCACCTGTGAGCTGACCTTCGGCGACAAGCACCCCGCCGTCGGCTACCTCGTGGGCGACAAGCACGACGGCATCCGCCAGATGTTCCTCGTCATCGAGTACGCGCGCATGATGGTCGGGACGAAGGCGATCGCCACCCTGTCCACCGGCTACCTCAACGCCCTGGAGTACGCCAAGGAGCGCGTGCAGGGCAACGACCTGGCCGCGGGCAAGGACTCCCCCAAGGTGACCATTACCCACCACCCGGACGTGCGCCGCAGCCTCATGACGCAGAAGTCCTACGTGGAGGCCATGCGCGCCCTGGTGCTCTACACCGCCACCCAGCAGGACGCGATCCAGATCGCGCACCGCACGGGCCAGGACGCCGCGGAGCTGGAGGCCATGAACGACCTCCTGCTGCCGATCGTCAAGGGCGTGGGCTCCGAGCGCTCCTACGCGCTGCTCGCCGATTCCCTCCAGACCCTGGGCGGCTCCGGGTTCCTCCAGGAGTACCCGATCGAGCAGTACATCCGGGACGCCAAGATCGACACCCTCTACGAGGGCACCACCGCGATCCAGGCCCAGGACTTCTTCTTCCGCAAGATCGTGAGGAACGGCGGCCAGGCCCTGGGCAAGCTGGCCGGGGAGATCAAGGCCTTCGCGCAGAGCGACGCGGGCAACGGCCAGCTCAAGCAGGAGCGCGCGCTGCTCCTGGAGGCGGCCGAGAACGTCGAGAAGATCGTCGAGCTCATGGTCGGCCACGCGATGGGCTCCGCCGAGGACACGCGCGAGCTGTACAAGGTGGGCCTGAACTCCACCCGCCTGCTCATGGCCTTCGGCGACGTCGTCCTGTCCTGGCTGCTGCTGCGCCAGGCCGAGGTGGCCCTCAACAGCATCGACGGCGCCAGCGACGAGGACAAGGACTTCTACACCGGCAAGATCGCCGCCGCGCGCTTCTTCGCCGAGCAGTTCCTGCCGCGCATCGCCGCCGAGCGCCGCGTCGCCGAGGGCGTGACGGTGGACCTGATGGACGTCCCCGAGTCCGCCTTCTAACCGCGTCGGACCCCGGGAGAGGGCGGGGCGGCCACCGGGCCGCCCCGCCCTCCGTCCGTCCCACGTGTACGGGGGGCGGCGCTGGGTAGCCGCCCACCCGAGCGCGTGCGCCGCCGGGAGGCGCACGGAAGGGGGCGGGGCGTGGCACGCGGCGACCGCGTCAAGGGAGCAGGGGAGTTCGACGACTGACCGGACAGCACGGGGAGGAGCCCGCGCTGGACTCGCGCGCCGGGTACCCGCTGTCCCGGCCGGGCCACGCCTACGAGGTGGCGGCGGCCGTGGCCTTCCTCGCCGGGCCGGAGGCGCCCTACGTCACCGGCGCCTCGCTGTTCGTGGACGGCGGGCTCTCCCTGACGGGCCCGCAGGCCGGGGGGCGCGCTCCAGGACGCCACCTGGCGAGCGGGCTGACCCCGCCCGCGTACCCGGAATCCGCCGCCGCGGACCGACCGGTGGCTCCGGCCCGCCCCGGCGCCACCCGGCGGACCGTGCGCGGCGGTTCCCCGCTCAGGGGGTGGTCCCGTCCCCGGCGCCGCTGTCGGCGGCACCGGAAGCGGGACCGCCGCCGAACGCACTCGCACCGCGCCGTCACTGTTCCGGCGCACCGTCAGCGTTCCGGGGTGCCGGTCTCCGCGCCGGGCTCCTCCGCGGCCGACCACCCGGACCAGTGGCGGACCTCCACCAGGATGATCGCCTCCTCCGGAGGCGTGT
Source organism: Nocardiopsis sp. RV163 (assembly GCF_001029525.1). NCBI lineage: Bacteria > Bacillati > Actinomycetota > Actinomycetes > Streptosporangiales > Nocardiopsidaceae > Nocardiopsis > Nocardiopsis sp. RV163. The sequence goes on from NZ_LEKI01000148.1 coordinate 3,466, forward strand.
CCCGGTACCGGGGATAGCGCTCCACCAGCCTGTCGCGGGCCTCGGTCCAGGCCGGGCCGTCGTGCAGGACCAGCGCCTCACCGTCCGCGCGGACCCACCACAGCCGGTCCCAGTCGTCGGAGTACTCGTCCGCGAGCAGCGACACACGGGGGTTGCCCTCGATGTCGCGCAGCCGCCTGAGCCGGTACGTGGCCTTGGGCTTGTGGTCCACGGGGATCGCGATCATGTCGCCGCGGGCCGCGAACACCACGGGCACCAGATGGGGCTGCCCGTGCTCGCCCACCGTGGCCAGCCTGGCGACGCGGCTCCGCGCGAACATCTCCCTGGACCGTTCGGGACTCCACCTCATGACAGAGAAAATCCCACGCGGCCCGGGACCGCACAAGAGGCGCGCACGCCCCTTTTTCTCTACCTCGCCTCCGCACGCGCGCACGCGCGCGAGGCCCCAAGCGGGCTCCCAGGTCCCGGACGACGCTTCTCGTCCCCGCGCGCGGGTGCGAGGCCCGCCGCGACCACCGGGGAGGCGGTTCGTCCTCGGCTCCGCGAACCGGGGACGCTGTTCCTCTTTCTCCTACTACGCGCGCGCACGCGCGCGAGACGGGGCCCGAACGTACCGACCCGAGAGGTCAGGCCCGGGGACGGCGGAGGACGAAGTAGTACAGCGCAACGGTCGCGCACACCGTGGTGACGGCCATCGGCACGAACGCCAACTGGTAGGCCTCGGGGCCCTCCGGCAGCGCCTGGAGCAGCGCGCCCGCCGCCACCGTGCACACCACGGCTGTCGTGAACCCGCTCATGTTCACCAGGCCGGAGGCGACGCCGGTCCGGCTGGCGGGGATGCCGTCGCGCGCGAAGTCGAAGGAGACCGTCGGCGCCAGGGTCTGCCCGATCGCGCTCACCGCGAGCACCGCCAGCCCCACGGCCACCGGGGTCCCCCCGGGCCACGCCACCAGCAGCAGCCAGCCCAGGCTCAGCACCGTGCTCAGGGTGAGCCCCAGCCACCGGCGCACACCGGGTCTGCGCCCGATCACGACGCCCGCGAGCGGAGCCATCCACAGCCCGCCCGCGGCCAGGGCGGTGAGGGTGAGGGCCGCGGTGTCCTCGGGCAGCCCCAGGCCGCCCACGAGGAACGGGTAGCCCCACAACACCATCATCATCGTGAACGGGGCCATGACGGCCGCGTGGTGGGCCATGCCGATCTGCGGGCCGCGCGAGCGCAGCGCCTCCTTGAGCGCGGCCCACACCGAGATCGGGTCGGCGACCGTGGAGCGGCCCGCCGCCCCGGCCGGGCGGTCGCGCACGACCACCAGCATCAGCAGGGCCATCAGCGCGGTCAGGGCCGTGGTGGCCAGGAAGGCGGCCACCCAGCCGAAGCCCTCCAGGGCCCAGGCCATCGGCGCGGCGCTGGCCACCTGCCCCGTTCCGCCGACCACGCCGGTGAGCCCGCTGACGAGGGCGTAGCGCGAACGCGGGAACCACAGGGCCGCCAGCCGGATGACGTTGAGGAAGACCAGGGCGTCGCCGAGGCCGATGAGGAACCGCCCGGCCACCGCCACCTCGATGCCGGGGGCGAGCGCGAACAGGCACGCGCCGACCGTCATCGCCGCCATGCCCATGACGAGCGTGTAGCGGGGCCCGAGCCGGTCGGCCAGCAGCCCGGTGGGCACCTGGAGGACCACGTACACCAGGAGTTGCAGCATCGGCAGCAGGGACAGTAGAGCCGGTCCGACGTCGAAGCGGGCCTGGGCCTCCAGGGCTGCCACACCGAGACCGTTGCGGTGCAGCATCGCCAGGAAGTACCCGCCCACGGCGACGCCCCACACGAGCCAGGCCCTGGCGCCGCCGACGGGTTCGGAGGCCACGACGCCCTCCCGTGCGGTAGTCCGGTCACCGGATGTATCGGTCTGTGTCACTGGACGACTTCTCTCCGTTTCGTACGACCGTTCCAGTGTCCTCCACATACGGGACCAGCCCTTACACCGGGGTGAAAGCTCGGGCAAAACCGACGGGAACACCGGCATGTCGGAAGGAGGCGCGAACGGCAAAGCCGGGGTTTGACCGGGTCAAGGGCCCGTAACCTGCAAGGAGTCGCGGAGAGTCACGACAAACACGCCAAGAGTCGCCACAAAGGGTGACGCTGGCGACATCCCTCCCGCAAACGGACAGGCTTTCCGCGACGCCGAAAAAACGGCCTGATGTTCGGAATACATGCCCTGAGCTGGTGGTTCTTGGTTTGGTGAAGTCGAGACACATTCGTTAAATGTGATATTGGTCACTTGTGGAAGCCTCGACTACAAGGGGTCAGTTGCTGCTAGCATCCGGAGCGCAAAGAATAACTACGAGGTAACGACATCGTTCACGCCTCACCAACTTTGTGGAGGGGACCCGCCAAGGCCACCTGAGGCGGAGCACCTCGATCCGCGGCGACGTGGCCGCACAAGCGAACACGGCACCGCGGCAACCTAGACCACTGGAGACGACCTTGAGTCACTGGCGCCTGAACAACCCCCGGGCCTCCCGGGCGAAATCGGCCCTCGCCAGGCGAATCAAGCACAAGCCCCGCCACGCCTTCTGCGCCCAGCGCGCGATCACGGCGCTCCTGGGCGAGCTCGCCTCCGTGACCCCCCGCCAGTTCTACTGGTCGGGCAGCTCGGAGCTGGCCGTCGTCTCGGTCCAGCGGGACGTCAACGTCTGGTGCCGCGACGGCCGCTTCTTCTGGAACGACCTGTTCCACGGCGGCCCGGTCTCGCATCCCGCGAGCGACCCCGTAGGCGCCGCTGAGCTCCTCAACCCCTTCGCACAGGGGCCCGAGCCGGTCTACGGCCACGGCAGCGTCCTCAACCACACGGTCGCCGCCTGAGGCCGCGCCCCCGGCTCCAAGGCCTCTCGCTAGGCCCGAGAAGCCGCTGAGTCCTCGGCTGCCGCCCGCGGAGCCCGCTCCGCACACGCACCCGTCAGCGCGCTCCCCCGTCCGGCTCACGGCCGTCTCAGGGGCGCCGAACGCGCCCGGCACGCCTGTCGGCGTTCCCGGGCCCCGCGCGCGGACCCCGTCGCCCCGCGCGGCGCCGCCCTCCCGTGGAGACGACCCTCTTCCCCGCACACGCCCCTCGGCCACCTGTCCGGCGCGCGTGCGGACGATCCCTTGCCCCTTCGCCCTACCCGTGCAGAAGGACTCGACACGTCCCGGTCCGGCGTAAAGCCGAAACCCCCTGGCTCGCGGGCGTTCCCGCGCCCCGGTTCCACGGGCCCCGGTCGGCCTTTCGCCCGCCGCGCGTTCCTCCGGCCCTCCTCAGGCCCCCTACGGCCTTCCTCGGACCAAGAGATCTTCGGACCTAAGACACCAAAAACTGACAGACAGGCACATAACCTGCCCGAACCCTCCAGAACCATTCCCCACCAGCGGTCCTCTGGGGTTACGGTGGCTGCTGACAACCACACACGCACCGGCCCGGAGACGACGGGCCGTCCTCGCTCACCCCTGTGACACCCCCCAGAGGACCCATGCGCCCCCTCCACCCCGACGAACCCTCACACCTCGGGGAACGACGCCGCCGCTCCCTCCTGCGCGCGGCGGCGCTGGCCGGTGTGGTGGTGCTTCTGGCGAGCGCGGGGCTGCACTCCTTCACCGCCCCCTCGTGGGACCCCGAGGCGGCCGAGGGCGCCGCCGACTGCTCCGCGACCGGATCGGCCCTCTCCGACAGCCTCGCGGCGACCGGGACCCCGATGACCTCCTTCCCCGAGGACGTCCCGCTCGCGCTGTCCTTCTCGCCCGACGGCTCCGTCCTGGCCGTGTCCCAGATCGACACGGTGACCCTGTGGGACTGGCGGGAGTCGCGCGCCATCGCCCGCATCGACCACGACTCCTCCGCCGTGCCGCCGACCCCGGCGGCCTTCAGCCCCGACGGGTGCCTGCTCGCCTACGGAACCCTCGACGGCGCCTCGGTCGTCGACCTGGAGACCGGCCGGAGGCAGGACGTCGGCGAGGAGAGGGCCGTGCGGTCGATCGCCTTCAGCCCCGACGGCTCCTCACTCGCGCTGGGCGTGCGCGGCGACCCCGACGGGCGGCACCTGCACCTGCACGACACCCGCACCTGGGAGCTGGAGGCGCGGCTGTCCGGCTCGGGCGTGCTGGGTTCGATCAGGTACTCGCTCGACGGCGGCGTGGTGGCGGGCGGCGAGGAGGGCGGCGGGATCGCCGTGTGGGATACCGGGAGCCTCTCGCTGCGGGGCCTGATCCGCGAGCGCTCCGGCGTGGGCGCGGCCTCGTTCGACCTAGTCCCGGACGGCTCGGCCGTGCTGCTCATCCGCTCCGGCTCCGTGCTCCTCGTCGTCCCCGGGACCGGAGCCATCGTCCGCGAGTTCACCCCCGGCCCGGACGAGGGCATCCTGGTGGACGTCGCCTACAGCGCCGCGAGCGGCCGCGTGTTCGCCGCCCGTCTGGACCCCGCCACCGGCCGCGGCGACATGGTGGCGTGGCGGTACGCCTCGGCGACCGATGTCGCGCTGGGCCCGGACCTGCCCCGCGTGTTTCCCATGTCCCTGTCCCAGGACGGGTCCCGGGTGGCGGGCCTGCGCACGGGGAGCGGCGACGTCGCCGTCTACGACACCGAACTGAACCTGCTCAACGTGCTCACGCCCTGAGCCGGGCCGCCTTCCACGGGCCGCGACCCGGTGTCCGGAACAGGCCAGGAGCGTTCCGGGCACCGCGGCCGCGTTACACAATGGGGCGGGTACGCAACCGCCACGAAGGGACCCGCCGCCATGCCGGACACCGCTCTGGGCCGCCGCGCCCGCCGCACCAGTCCCGCCCTGTCCGCGCTGGCCAGGCTGATCGAGAACACCGGCGCCTCGGCGCGGTCCTCGTCGGCGTTCGGCGAGGCCGTGGTCGCGGAGGGTTCCACGGTCGTCCCGGTGGCCCGGGTGAGCGCGCTGACCATCATGGGCGGGGGTTCCAGCCGCCTGTTCGCCGCGGGCGGGGACGGAGCCGGGGGCAGCGGCTTCGTCCGGGTGCGGCCCGCGGGCTTCCTGCTGATCGACCGGGAGGGGGCGCGGTACCGCCCCATCCGGCAGCCCGCCTCACTGCTCGTCATCCCGCTGGCAGTGGTGACGGCCGCCGCGGCCACCCGCATCGTGGGCGTCTCTCTGCGCGAGGCGCGCCGCCGCCGCGCCCTGACCGCGATGCGGGAGTCCCACGAGGCCGCGCGGACCTCCCGCGGGACCGAGCGCACCGACTGACCCGCCGCGCCGGAGGCCGCCTCCGGACGGCGCCGGGCCTTCGCGGGGCTCCCGTCCCCCCGGGAACCGCGTCGCGCCGGACGCGGACACCCGTACGTCCCGCCCGTTCCCGGGGGAACCCGCCGTCAGCGCGCTACGAGGTCATCCGCTCCACGAACGCGAACAGGCCCATCCCCCAGGCGAACACCGCGCACATCGCGATGATCACCAGGATCTCCGTCCAGTTGAGGAGGCGGCGCAGCGAGGCCCGCGGCACGTCGGTCAGCCGCACCCAGCTCAGCACGCCCAGCGCGATCCCCGCCACGAGCGCGACCAACGGCAGCCACGGCGCCAGGAACGCGTACTCGCCCACCGTCGCGACGCCCGCCGCTCCCAGGCCCAGCACCCCCGCCAGGCGCAGCGGCAGCACGTGCCGGATCCGGTCGAACAGCCGTGAGCGCAGCACCAGCAGCAGCGAGAGCAGCGCGCACAGCAGCAGGTCGGGCAGGCCCGTGGCCAGGTAGGCCAGCAGCACGGTCGTCGCGCCGCCGCTCACCGCCGCGCCCAGCACGATTCCCAGCAGGATGCGGTCGGTGTTGCCGAAGGTGTCCTCGAACCGGTCCGTGGTGACCTGCCCCGAGCGCCCCACCTCGTAGTCGAGCCCGGACAGCCCGCCCATCACCATCGCCACGCGCGGCAGCGCGCCCACGCACAGCGCCAGGACCAGCCCCATGGACCGCGCCCCCTGAACCGGTTCCACGAAGACGCCCACCACCACGAGCACTCCGGCCGTCACCGCGACCACGCCGAGCGCGCAGATGTAGGCCAGCCCCGTCTCGTGCATCGTCCAGCCGATCACCGCCACCAGCAGCGCGCCGGACAGCGCGAAGGCCGCCTGCACCAGGAAGTCCGCGTCGGTCAGCAGGTTCGCGGCGAGCACGGCGGTGACCGCGCCCCACGCGCAGGCCGTAGCGAACAGCGCGTGCGCGACGGCGGGCAGCGGCCTGCGCGCGGCGAGCAGCATCACCGCGACCGTGAACAGGGTTCCCGCCGAGGCGATCCCCAGGTGCCAGGCGGACGGGCTCAGCCGCGTCATCAGCCCCAACAGCAGCAGGGGGCCGACGGCCGCGACGAGGAGGCCGAAGGACAGCGTGGTCGTGGGGTTCCAGATGTGCGCGGTGGCGTCGACGCGGTCCTCGACCGCGCCGCGCACGTCGTCCACGTGCGCGGGCCTGCCCGGAGCGGTGCGGCGGTCCAGCATCAGCACGTCGCCGTCGTAGACGCCCGCGCTCTCCAGCGGCTGGTCGGGGTGGACGGGGTCGCCCTCCACGGTGGTGAGCGTCCACGCGGCGGGTTCGGTGCCCTCCTCCTCGGGTGCGCAGACCTCCAGGATGCGGGGCATCAGTGTGGCCACGGGAACCGTTCCGGGGAGTGCCAGATCGGCCCAGCGTTCCGGTCCGGTCACCGTGACCCGGCAGTATCCACTCACACCAAGAATTCCTTTGTCGCTCGTCGTGGGCGGTTGTCACCCTCGGGGGGAGACGGACGCGAATTAGGCGATTCGCGGGGATCGCGAGATCATTCCTAGCGTAGCCACCCAGACACCAGCCCCCGTAGGCGGACCGAAAGAGATCCCCGTGGCGACGAGACCCGTACCCCGCCCAGCTCGCAGCGTCCCGACCGCCCCCGGGAACACTCCGCTCGTCATCGCGACCCCTCCCCAGATGCCGGAGAACCCGCCCTCGTCGAGTTCCGGCGCGATGATCATCATGCCGATCATCACCGGTTCGGGCTCTCTGCTGATGTCCATCACGATGGGCCACCGTCCGCTGATGGCCGTCGCCGGCGTCATGATCATGATCGCCAGCGTGGTCGTCGGCATCATCATGTTCGTGGCCCAGCACAACGGCCCGCGCAAGCGCATCCGCGAGCAGCGCGAACGCTACGTCGACTACCTCGACCAGCTCCGCGAGATCGTCCGGGACGTGGCATCCGTCCAGCGCGCCGACAACGCGTTCCGCCACCCCGACCCGCAACTGCTCGTCGATCCGGCGCGTTCGCGGGCGCGACGCTGGGAGCGGCGGGCCGCCGACCCGGACTTCCTGGACCTGCGGGCGGGCACCGGGACGCGCCCGCTGGCGCGGCGGCTCAGGCTCAAGGTCGACACCTCCTCGCCGCTGATCGTCTACGACCCCGTCTGCCAGGGGGCGGCCGACCAGCTCATCGAGCTGTACGCGAACGTCCCCGAGATGCCGCTGGTCCTGCCGCTGCGCGAGCACGGCGTGGTGTCGGTCGTGGGCGACCGCGAGGCCGCGCGGGGGCTGGCCCGCTCGCTCGTCGCGCAGATGGCCACCTTCCACTCCCCGCACGACCTGCGGATCGGCGTGGTGCGCGACAACAAGCTGCGTTCCCACTGGGAGTGGCTGAAGTGGCTGCCGCACAACACCTTCGACGACGCCGAGGACGGGCCGATGCCCGCCCGCTTCGTCGCGGTCAACACCGTGCAGATCGCCGAACTGCTCTCCGACGAGATCGAACGGCGCACCATGGACCTCCAGCGGCGCCGAGGCGCCCCGCCCGGTCCGGGCACCCAGCGCCTGGTCGTCGTCCTGGACGGCGAGTACCAGTCGACCCTGTCCGGTCTGCACGCCGAAGCGCCGGTGACCTCCCTGGCCGACCTGGGCATCCACGTGATCGCCCTGGTGGCGGACCGGCGCGAGGAGCCGGAGGGCGTGGACCTGAGGCTGCGCGTCGACGCGGACGGCACGCTGACCGAGGTCACCGAGCACGCAGACGCCTCCGAGGACGCACCGCGCGTCCCGCTTCAGGGCCGCGCGGACCGGTCCGACGTCGCGCACCTGACCTCCCTGGCCCGGCTCCTGGCCCCGTACGGCATCGCCGTCACCGACAGCGACGACGCCATGCACGCCACCGTGGGGCTCCCGGAGATCCTGGGCGTGGCCGACGTCGCCCGACTGGACACCCGGCAGACCTGGCGCAGGCGCAGCACCGGCGACTACCTGCGGGTGCCGATCGGCGTGGGGCCGAGCGGCAACACGGTGCTGCTGGATTTGAAGGAGTCGGCGTTCGGCGGCATGGGCCCGCACGGCCTGGTGGTCGGCGCGACCGGTTCGGGTAAGTCGGAGATGCTGCGGACCATGGTGGCCTCGCTGGTCATCAACCACTCCCCGGAGTCGCTCGCGCTGCTGCTGGTGGACTTCAAGGGCGGCGCGACCTTCGCCGACACCGACCGCCTGCCGCACAGCACCGGCCTGATCACCAACCTGGCCGACGACGACTCGCTGGTCCTGCGGTTCCGCGAGGCCACCTACGGCGAGCTGGTGCGCCGCCAGCAGATCCTCAAGGACGCGGGCAACCTGCCCAACCTGCACGCCTACGAGGCGGCCCGGGAGAACGACCCCGGCCTGGAACCGCTGCCGCACCTGCTGATCATCATCGACGAGTTCTCCGAGCTGCTCACGGCGCACCCCGACTTCGCCGAGCTGTTCGTGGCCATCGGGCGCATCGGCCGGTCGATCGGCGTGCACCTGCTGCTGGCCACCCAGCGCCTGGAGTCGGGCAAGCTCAAGGGCCTGGAGTCGCACCTGTCCTACCGGGTGGGCCTGCGGACGTTCTCCGAGGCGGAGAGCCGCGAGGCCATCGGCGTGGGCGACGCCTACCACCTGCCGCCCGAACCGGGCTCGGGGTACCTGAAGGTGGACACGTCGGTCTTCGAGCGGTTCAAGGCGGCGATGGTGTCGCAGCCCTACGAGCCGCCGGTCCAGGAGGAGAAGGAGGAGCACGAACCGGTGCTGCCCCTGCTCTCCTTCAACGGGCTGAACAAGGTGACCGGGGCGGGCTCGCTGGTGGAGTCCCTGGTGGAGTCGATCCGCGGCCGGGCCGAGGAGTCCGGGCGCGGGGAGGACAAGCGCACCACGCTCCAGGTCACGGTGGACCGGCTGGTGGCCTCGGGCGCGGAGAAGGTCCGGCCGATCTGGCTGGAGCCGCTGCCGCGGCTGCTCACCCTCGACAGGGTCCTGGAGGACCTGGGCGAGGGCGGGGACCTGGAGGGCCCCGGAACCGAGCCGCGCCCGTCGGACATGCGGGCCGTCATCGGCCTGACCGACATCCCCCGGGAACAGCGCGTCGTTCCGGCAGCGATGGACTTCACCGGTGCCGAGGGCAACGTCATCGTCCTGGGCGGCCCCCAGTCCGGCAAGTCGACCCTGCTGCGCACGGTGGTCGCGAGCCTGGCGTGGCGGTACCCGCCGGGCCGCGTGGGCGTGTACGCGATCGACTTCGGCGGCGGCGCCCTCCAGGCGATGGAGGATCTGCCGCACGTGGCGGGTGTGGCCGGGCGCGCCGACCCGGAGAAGGTGCAGCGGGTGCTGGTGGACGTACGCGCCCAGTTGGACAGGCGCCAGCGCGTGTTCCGCAAGTACCGGCTCGACTCCCCCGCCGCGCTGCGCCAGGCGCGCGCGGACGGGACGGTGCCCGCGAACGTGGTGGGCGACCTGTTCCTGCTGGTCGACGGCTGGTCCTCGGTGCGCGACACCTTCGACGAGGCCGACGAGGTCCTGATGGACATCGCGACCCGCGGCCCGTCCCTGGGCGTGCACACGATCCTGACCGGCGCCGCGTCCTCGCAGATCCGGTCCCGGTTGCAGGCGCTGTTCGGCGGCCGGTTCGAGCTGCGGCTGAGCGACCCGATGGACTCGGGGATCGGGCGCAAGGTCGCCGAGGCGCTGCCCAAGGACACCCCGGGGCGCGGCCTGACCGCCGAGGAGCACCACACGCACGTGGCCCTGCCGCGGGTGGACGCGGTGGCCGACGACGAGGACGTCACCGACGGGATCCGGGACCTGGTCAAGCGGATCGGGGAGCGCTGGCCGCAGAAGGCCGTCCAGGGCGTCAAGACGCTGCCCTCCAAGGTGGAGCTGTCCGACCTGCTCAAGGGCCGCCGGGTGTCGAAGGGCCGCGCCGCCGAACTGGTGGTGGGCCTGGCCGAGAGCACGCTGGCGCCGGTCACCACGAACCTGTCCCGGGACCCGCACCTGGTGGTGTACGGCGACCCGCAGACCGGCAAGACCGCCCTCCTGCGCGGGCTGGTCAAGCAGATCGTGCAGCGCCCGCCGACGGAGATCGGCGTGGTCATGGTGGACTTCCGCCGCAGCCACCTGGAGCTGGTCCCGGAGGACCACCTGCTGGCCTACTGCACGAGCACGGAGCAGACCCAGGCGGTCGCCGCGAACCTCGCGGGTTCGCTGAAGCAGCGCCTGCCGGGGCCCGACGTGACCCCCAAGCAGCTGCGGGAGCGCAGTTGGTGGAAGGGCCTGGACCTGTTCATCGTCGTGGACGACATGGACATGCTGGGGGCGAGGGCGAACCCGCTCGGGCCGCTGGTGCCCTTCATCGCGCAGGGCTCCGACCTGGGCCTGCACATCATCGCGGCCCGCCGCACGGGCGGTTCGGCGCGGGCGATGTTCGAGCCGGTGCTCCAGGCGCTCAGCGACATGGCCACGCCGGGCGTGCTCTTCTCCGGGGACCGGATGGAGGGGCGCCTGGCCAACGGCACGGCGTCAAAACAGCTACCGGTCGGCCGCGCCCAGTTGGCCCGCCGCGGCCAGCGCCCGGACCTGGTCCAGGTGGGATGGAGCGAACCGCCCGCGTGACCCGGGGGCCCTCGGCGCGCGGCGCGGGCCTCCGGGCACTACGGACCCTCAGGGGTGGGCCCCGCCCTGTCGGGGGCTTCGCGGCACCGGCCTTCAGGCGGTGCGGGTCCCGGCTCGGCGCACCCGGCCGGGGCGCCGTGTCGTCGCGAACCGGATAATGGGTACCGCGTCCCGGAACGAACCTCGGCGTCCCCGGGACAGTCCCACCCCGTGCCCCCGCGGC
>NZ_LEKI01000149.1:0-14475 GCF_001029525.1 Nocardiopsis sp. RV163
GATGATCGCGAGCTGGGCGACCCAGAACAGGCCGAAGGACAGCCACAGCGTCCACGGCTGGCCGCCCAGCGCCGCCGTCACCCACCCCGACGGCCGGGTGTCCCTCGCCGAGGGGACCGCCCTGCCCGAGGGGCCCTACGTCAACGCCGACCTCCAGCCCGTCCCGATGTCCCGGCGCACCTGGGGCACCGGCAGCTTCGGCGCCCTGTGGGTGAGCATGTCGGTCAGCATCCCGGCCTGGACCCTGGCCAGCGGCCTGATCGCGGCGGGCATGGACTGGCGCCAGGCCATGCTCGCCGTGGTCCTGGGCAATCTCGTCGTCCTGCTGCCCATGGTGCTGACCGGCCACGCGGGCGCCAGGTACGGCGTCCCCTTCCCCGTGTTCGCGCGCGCCTCCTTCGGCCTGCGCGGCGCCAACCTGCCCGCGCTGCTGCGCGGCGCGGTCGCCTGCGGCTGGTACGGCATCCAGACCTGGGTCGGCGGCCAGGGGGTCTACGTCCTGCTCGGGCGGCTGCTCGGCGACGGGTGGACGGGGACGGCGGCGCTGGGCGGCCAGCCGTGGACGCTGTGGCTGTCCTTCGGCCTGTTCTGGGTCGCCCAGCTCGCGATCATCCTGTGGGGCATGGAGGGCGTGCGCCGGACCCAGGTGTGGGCCGCGCCGCTGATGATCCTCGGCGGCGTCGCGCTGCTGGCCTGGATGGCCGTGGAGGCCGGGGGTCTGGCCCCGATGCTGTCCCTGGACTCGGGCGAGCCCCTGGACTGGGGGCCCTCCTTCTGGGCGCTGTTCTTCCCGTCGCTGATGGGCGTGATCGGCTACTGGGCGACCCTGACCCTCAACATCAGCGACTTCACGCGCTTCTCGTCCTCCCAGCGCGCCCAGATGGTGGGCCAGTCGCTGGGGCTGCCCACCACGATGACGCTGTTCTCGCTGCTGGCCGTCATGGTCACGGCGGGCACCGCGGCCGTCTACGGCGAACCCCTGTGGAACCCGATCGACGTCGTGGCGCGGATGGACAGCGGGATCGGCCTGCTCTTCGCGGTCTTCGTCGTGCTGCTGGCCACGGTCTCCACCAACATCGCGGCCAACCTGGTCGGTCCGGCCTACGACCTGTCCAACCTCAGACCGCAGTTGATCAGCTTCCGCGCCGGGGCGATCACCACCTGCGTGCTCAGCGTGCTGATCATGCCGTGGCGGCTGCTGGAGAACGAGAGCGTCTACATCTTCACCTGGCTGGGCACGGTGGGCGGCCTCCTGGGCACCGTGGCGGGCATCCTGCTCGCCGACTACTGGCTGCTGCGCCGCACGCGGATGAACCTGCCCGCGCTGTACGAGCGCGGCTCGGAGTACTGGTACCGGCACGGGTGGAACTGGCGCGCCCTGGTGGCCTTCGGCGTCGGCTCGGTGCTGGCCGTGGGCGGTTCGCACTCCCCCGAGGGCTCGGGCCCCTTCCCGGCCGAGGGCCTGATCCCGTTCCTGGCCCCGCTGGCGGACTACGGATGGCTCGTGGGGCTGGCCAGCGGCCTGCTGCTGCACTGGGGTCTGGGCGTGCTCCTGCCCCACCGCGACGCCGGGGAGCGGGCCGCGAGGAGGGCGCAGGAGGCCTCCGCCGGCTGACCGGGGCCTCGTGTCGGGCCCTTCGGGGTCAGTCCCGCCGGGTCCGCTCCTCGTGGGCGGACCCGGCCCTCGGCGGGAGCCCGACGCCGAAGGCGCCCTCGTCGTCGTAGAAGTGCTCTTCGCCTTCCTCGTACTCTTCGAGCTCTTCGTCCCAGTCGTGTTCCATGCCCGGCTCCGCCCTTCCTTCGGCATCGTCTCGTCGACGCTCGGCGCTCGGAGAAGGTCGTCCCGACGGCGGGGCGCACCGGAGGCCGGGGAGCGCGGAGGACGTCCTCACTCCGCGCTCCGCGGCGTCACCTGTAGCCGTCGGGGTTGGCCGACTGCCAGCGCCAGGCGTCGGCGCAGGCCTCGGCCACCGTGTGCTCGGCCTTCCAACCCAGTTCGCGGTTGGCCATCCCCGGGTCGGCGAAGCAGGTGGCGATGTCGCCGTCGCGGCGCGGCCCCACCCGGAAGGGGATGGTGTGGCCGCAGGCCGCCTCGAAGGCGCGGATCGCCTCCATGACGGAGGTGCCCGTCCCCGTCCCCAGGTTGAAGGCCCTGAGCCCCTTCTGCGAGGCCAGGTGGTCGAGCGCCGCGACGTGCCCCCGGGCCAGGTCCACCACGTGCAGGTAGTCCCGGACCCCCGTGCCGTCCTCGGTGTCGTAGTCGTCGCCGAAGACCGTCAGCTCGGGCAGCCTGCCCGCGGCGACCTTTGAGATGTAGGGGAAGAGGTTGTTGGGGATGTCGTTGGGGTCCTCCCCGATGAGGCCGCTGGGGTGGGCGCCGACCGGGTTGAAGTACCGCAGCACGGTGATCCGCCAGTCGGGCGCGCTCACCGCGAGGTCCTCCAGGATCCTCTCGCCGAACAGCTTGGTCGCGCCGTAGGGGTTGGTCACCCGCAGCGCGCTGCCCTCGGCGATCGGCACCGTTTCGGGGTCGCCGTAGACGGTGGCCGAGGAGCTGAACACCAGGTCGCGGACCCCGACGCGGTCCATCGCCTCGGCGAGCGTGAACAGGGCGTCCAGGTTGTTGCGGTAGTACCGCAGCGGCTGGCTGACGGACTCCCCCACCGCCTTGAGCCCGGCGAAGTGCACCACGGCCTCGATGCCGTGTTCCACCAGGGCGCGCTCGACGACGCCGTGCTCGGTGCAGTCGCCGCGCACGAACGGGATCCGCGCGCCGGTGATCCTCTCGACCCGGCGCACCGCCTCCTCGCTGCTGTTGACCAGGTTGTCCAGGACGACCACCCGGTGCCCGCGCGCGACCAGCTCGACCGCCGTGTGGGAGCCGATGTACCCGGCTCCTCCGGTGAGCAGAATCCTCAAGGCCCTCTTCACCCTCCCTGTCGCGGGGCCGCGCCGGACTGCACGGCCCCTGCCTTCCCCCGAACCCGTCCGGTTCAGAGGAGCTCGCCGAAGACCTGCTCGACCACCCGGGCCGCGGCCTTGCCGTCGTCCAGGGGGCAGAACTGGTTCACGAAGGCCTCGTACCGCTCCCTGTGGGCCTCCTGGACCCCGTCGATGTCGCGGATCGAGTCGATGACCTCGTCGGAGGTGCGCAGCAGCGGGCCCGGGGCGGTCTCGGCGAAGTCGAAGTAGAACCCGCGCAGGCTGTCGCGGTACTCCTCCAGGTCGTAGGTGAAGAACAGCATCGGGCGGCCGGTGTTGGCGAAGTCGAACATCAGCGACGAGTAGTCGGTGATGAGGATGTCCGTGACCAGGAACAGCTCCTGGATCTCGGGGTAGGCCGAGACGTCGAAGACGAAGTCCTTGCCCACGTTCGGCACCCGGTCGACGATGTTGGGGTGCCTGCGGAACAGCAGCACGTGGTCGTCGCCGAGGGCGTCGTACAGCCGCCGCAGGTCCAGGTGCAGGTCCAGCTTGTACTTGCCGACGGAGTAGAACTTGTCGTCGCGCCAGGTGGGCGCGTACAGGATGACCTTCTTGCCCTCCGGCAGGCCCAGGCGCTCGCGGACCGTCTCCGTCACCGCCTCGCGCTCGGGGCGGTGGAAGATGTCGTTGCGCGGGTAGCCGGTCTCCAGGATCTCGTTCTCGAAGCCGAAGGCGCGGCGCAGGATCGGGGTCGCCCAGGGGCTCGGGGAGACCAGGTAGTCCCACTGGTTGGTCTCGTGCCGGAGCCGGTCGTGGTAGTTGCGGCCCGCGAACTGGACGTGCTCGATGTCGAAGCCGATGCGCTTGAGCATCGACCCGTGCCAGGTCTGCACGACCTTCTGCCCGGGCTGCTTCTCGAACCACATGGGCAGGTGGGCGTTGGAGACGATGAACTCCGAGCGCGCCAGCGCCTCGAAGTACTCGCGGCTCGTGTGCCGGACCTCGGTCAGCCCCGGGGGCAGCGTGATCTGGCGGTTGCGCACCATCCACGACATCGGCGTCTGCACACCGCGCCGCCGCAGGTCCTCGTACATGTCCCGAGGGCTGTCGGAGAACTGCTTGCCGGTGTAGCTGTCGAAGACGATGCCCGGCCGCACCGGCTTGCGGCGAAGCTTGGGGTAGACCTCCTCGCGCAGGACCTGCTGCGCGTAGGACCCCTGCTCCTCAGGACGCAGCACCGAGCCCAGGCGCAGCACGGGCCATCCGCGGCCGTCCGGCTTGAACTCCAGGTCGAAGCCGCCCTCCTTCTCGGGGGCGGGGAACTTGGCGGTGCGCAGCTCCTGCGAGAAGCCGATCCGGCGGTCGTCCCACTGGTTGTCGCCGGTGGCGGTGCGCAGCAGGAAGCGGTAGTTGCCGGGCGTGAGGGGCACCTTCGTGCCGAAGTTGGGGATCGCGGTGGGCGGGACGGAGGCCGAGAACCGGCCGTCCGCGGCCTCCACCGGGAACAGGTGCTCCTCCATCCGGCCGACGGCCTTGACCACCAGGGAGAGCTCTCCCGCGGGGGTCTCGGGGAAGTCGCCCCGCAGGTCGAGGACGTCGTCGTCCCAGGAGACGGCGGTGAGCAGGGGCTGGGGCCGCTCCACCCGGATCCTGGTCCGCCCGGCGAAGTCGGGGAGCACCCGCACGCTCAGGCCGGAGTGCGGGTAGCGGCCCTCGGGGCCGTCCTCGGAGAAGGGGATCCACTGGGAGCGGCCGGAGCCGTCCCTGAGGTGGACCGACCACTCCTCGTGGGGGTCGCTGCCCGCGATCGCGTCCCGGTCCTGGTAGCCGTCGGTGAGGGCTGCCAGGTCGGCGAGCACGCGCACGGACGCGCCGTCGGTCTCCACCTTCGCGGGGACCTCGACGTCGCCGGGGAAGCGCTGGACGTAGGCGCTCAGGCCCTCGGCCGGGGTCCCCGTCGCCCGGCCGCTCAGGACCAGGGAGGAGCCCTCGACCTCGGAGCCGTCGAGGACGACCGCCGGGCGCTCGACGGTCAGGCGCAGCTCGAAGTCGTCCACCCAGTGCGGGCGGGCCCACACGCCCGGCCGGACCTGCTCGGGGCCGAGCATCCGGACGTCGGCCGCGGCGGGCTTCTTGAGGCGGTCCACACGGCGGAAGCCTCGGTTGACCACGCCCAGCTCCACGTACCAGTCGCCCTCGTCCCCCAGCTCGGCCGGGTCGATGACGATCCGGTAGCCGCCCCAGTCCTTACGGGAGGTGGCCACCGTCGGGGCGAGCCGGAACTCGTTGGCCTGGTGCGTGGTCGTGTTCAGCCGCACGCGCCTTCCGTCCTCGGCGTTGACCGCCCAGGCGCGGACCTGCTGCTGGAGGCGCTTGTTGGGCCGCAGGTACTTCAGGCAGACCCGGCCCCCGACCACCAGCTTGCCGTCGACCCAGGCGAGTTCCTCGGCCTTCTGGCGGAGCTTGAGCTCCGAGCGCACGCGGTAGACCGAGCGCGGCACGCCCTGGGCGGGGTCGTCCTTGAACGGGTAGTCCGCGTAGTAGCGGATCCCGTGCCGGACGATCTTGGCCTTCTTGTGCTCGGCGCTCTTGTTGAAGACGATGACCTCGCGCAGCTGCTCGACCTTGCGCTGCCGGATGAGGTGCCACTTGAGGCGCTCGATGGCGGGGAGGTCGCGCAGCACCTTGTCGTCCACCTGGTCCAGGTAGGCGTTGCCGAGCTCGACGAGCCTCCGCGTGAAGTCCGCGTCGGCCCGGTCGAGCACCTGGAGGAAGAGGCGCAGGTCGCTGCCGAGCGCGACCGCGTCCCACCGGCGCTTCTGGAGGGGCGGCTGGTTCTCCCTGAGGAAGTCGCTGACCTTGGTGACCGCGCTGACGCGGTCCTCCAGCGCCTGGGGGCGCAGCCGGTCCTGGGTGATGGACTTGTCGTCGCTGGGGCGCTCGCGCCAGAGGTAGACGGGCGCGGAGAGCACGTCCACCGACTCGGCCAGGAAGTGCAGGGGGATGGCCACGGGGATGTCCTCGTGCAGGACTCCGACGGGGAAGGTCATCCCGTGCCTGTCCCAGAAGGAGCGGCGCCAGACCTTGTTGGTGGCCAGCCGGTCGACCAGGAGGGTGTCCTCGCGCGTGATGTGCGTTCCGGTCTTCGCGGTGCGGAAGATCCTGCGGTGCATGGGCGACTGGCGCGTGCCCAGCTCGTTGAGGCGGTGGACGTTGCCGCTGGAGAAGTCCGAGCCGCTCCGGCGCAGGCTCTCCAGGTGGTAACCGAACGCGTAGGACGGGATCACGTCGTCGCTGTCCACGAAGGTGATGAAGTCGCCGCGCGCGTGCTCGATGCCGGTGTTGCGGGCGGCGCCCAGGCCGCCGTTCTCCTGCTGGATCAGCCGGAAGCGGGGGTCCTGCTCGGCGTACCTGGCCGCGATGGCCGCGCTGCCGTCCGGGGACCCGTCGTCCACCATCACGACCTCGAGATCGTCCCATGTCTGCACCTGAAGTGAGCGCAGGCACTCGTCGAGATACCTCTCGACGTTGTAGATGGGGACGACGACACTGAGTGCGACCACAAATGACTCCAAGGCTCCGCGGATCCGAACACACCCGTCGCACAGCGGAGGTCGCGCCAGCGCGCGCCCGGTCTACCGGGTGTGGGGGGAGGGTGGATCAGGCTCCCGCTCCTGTCAGCCCGCAGAGACGGAACGACCGACAGGACAGGACAAGGTGGGCAAAGTAGAACCCAGGTTAACCCATGACTTCAAACCGTCTGGAATTGCGTGAACTTCCTCCCCGCCCGGACGGGAGGGCGCACACCGGGGGCCGCCGGGGAGGCGGACCCTCCGCACGCGGGCGCGCGGGCTGTCGCGCTCTCCCGCGAAAGCGCGCCCACCTCGGACGTCTCGGCCGCACGAGGGCCCTGCCGAGGTGCCCGCCGCGAACCCGCCGGGGGCACCCGCCGGGGCGGTCCGCGGCCCGTGCGACCGGGGGGGACGGCGCGCCTTGGCTCCCGTCACGCCGGCCCGTGACGCACAACACCCCACGGCGGCCGGGGGCCTCGGCAGCTCAGGGCACGTGCGCGCGGCGGTCGTCCCACCGGGCCGGGGGGACGACCGCCGCGCGGCGTCCGGGGCCTACTCGCCCCTCCACACGGGGGCGCGCTTCTCGGCGAAGGCAGCCGCGCCCTCCATGGCGTCGTGGCTGACGAACACCGGGCCCGTCAACTCGTTCTGCTTCTCCCACATCCGCTCGGTGGACCAGTCGTCGGAGGAGGAGATGACCTCCTTGGACACCCGCACCGCCAGCGGGCCGTTGGCCGTGATGCGGGCCGCCAGCTCGCGTGCGCCCTCCAGGGCCCCGCCGCTGGCGGTGACCCGGTTGACCAGCCCGAGCTCGGCCAGGCGCGGGGCCTCGACGAAGTCGCCGGTCAGGGCGAACTCCATCGCGATGTTGCGCGGAATGCGGTGCTGGAGGCGCAGCAGGCCGCCCGCACCGGCGACCAGGCCGCGCTTGACCTCGGGGATGCCGAACCTTGCGTCCTCGGCGGCCACGACCAGGTCGCAGGCGAGCACGGCCTCGAACCCGCCCGCGAGGGCGTACCCCTCCACGGCGGCGATCAGCGGCTTGCGCGGCGGGCGCTCGGCGAAGCCGCCGAACCCGCGGCCCTCCACCAGCGGGACCTCGCCCCGCATGAAGGCCTTGAGGTCCATCCCGGCACAGAAGGTGCCGCCCGCGCCGGTGATGATGCCGACGCTCAGGTCCTTGCGCGCGTCGAGGTCGTCGAGCGCCTCGGCGACGCGTGCGGCGACCGCGGCGTTGACCGCGTTCCTGGCCTGGGGCCGGTTGATGGTGATGACGGCGACGCCGTCCTCCGCGGTGTAGAGAACCTCGTCGGACACGGTGCCCTCCCTACTTCGGCGGCATGCGCAGCGCGCCGTCGATGCGGACGACCTCGCCGTTGACGTAGCTGATCTCCAGCAGTGCCCGGGCGAGACGGCCGAACTCCGCCGCGGTGCCCAGGCGCTTGGGGAAGGGCACCGGCGCGGCCAGGCGCTGCTTGAACTCCTCGGCGGCCTCGCCCTCGCCGTAGATGGGCGTCTCCAGGATGCCGGGGGCGATGGTGTTGACCGTGATGCCGACGGCCGCGAGGTCGCGGGCGGCCGGGAGGGTCATGCCGATGACGCCGCCCTTGGAGGAGGAGTAGGCGATCTGGCCGATCTGGCCCTCGATGCCGGCGAGGGAGGCGGTGTTGACGATGGAGCCGCGCTCGCCGTCCTCGTTGACCGGCTCCGTTCTGGCGATCTCGGCCGCGGCCAGGCGCAGCACGTTGAAGGTGCCGATGAGGTTGACCTGGATGACCTTCTGGTAGCTGTCCAGGTCGTGGGGGTTTCCACTGCGGTCGACGGTGCGGGTGGCCCAGCCGATGCCCGCGCAGGACACGGCCGCCCGGAGGGGTCTGCCGGTGTCGACGGCGGCCTGCACCGCCGCCTTGACCTGGTCCTCCCGGGAGACGTCGGTGCGCACGAAGACGCCGCCGATCTCCTTGGCGACCGCCTCACCGCGCTCGGCGTTGAGGTCGGCGACGACGACGGTCGCGCCCGCGGATGCGAGCTCCCTGGCGGTGGCCTCACCCAGGCCACTCGCGCCGCCCGAGACGAGGGCGGAGATTGCGTTGAGATCCATGGCGGCACTCTACAGAGGATGCGACCTCCGCACTAGAACCAGGTTCGGTTAATTGCGGGTAGCCCCTCCGCGCAGGACTTTCGCCCGGAATCCGGAGTTCTTCGCGGAACCTCCGCGCACCGTCGTCACGGAGCGCTACCGTCCCGTCATGGCGATGACGACCGCATTAGCACGGGCTCAGGAATCGACCCGGGAGGTTTCGACGACCGCTGAGCAGCTCCCCGACTGGTTCATGCCCCCGCCCGGCGGCTGGACCGCCGACGACATGGACGACCTTCCCCCGGGAGTGCCCCGGATGGAACTCATCGACGAAGCCCTTGTCCTGCTTTCCCCCCAGACCCGATTCCGCGCCAAGGTCATGATCCGCCTCGCGGCCCGTCTGGAGGAAGCGGCGCCTCCCAACGTCGACGTCCTCTCGGAAATGACCATGAAGCTCGGCAAGCGCCAACGCCCGGAGCCCGATCTCATCGTCTACGAGTTCGCGGAGGGAGCCGAGGAGCACCCCGACTGGTACCAGGCCACCCACGTCCCTCCCGAAGACGTACTCCTCACTGTGGAGATCGTGTCCAAGGAGTCCCAGGACCGGGATCGCTCCACCAAACCGCTCAAGTACGCGCAGGCGGGTATCCCGCATTTCTGGCGGATAGAGCACGAGGAGAACGGACCCGCTGTCTACGTCTACGAGTTGGACGGCACGAAGGAACCCCGCTACATCCCTGTCACCGTCGCTCGGGAACGCCTCAAGCTGGACCTGCCGTTTCCGATCGACATCGACGTGAGGGCGCTGTCCCGCCAGGTCCCGCGCAACGCGGCGCGCGGCACCCTCCGGCCGCGCGCCGCCGCTCCCGACGGGACCGACCGGACCTAACTCCTGCCGAAACGCCCCAGGCGGCGCTGTCGGCGCCGCTGGTGCCAGCGGGGCAGCGCCTCCCGGGCCAGGTCAGCGGCGCCGACGAGGCCCGCCTCGTTGCCCAGTTCGGCCGCGGCCACCCGGGCCTCGGGACGGTAGCCGCGCCCGGTGAGGTTGCGCTCGAACGCCTCCCTCGCGGGGTCCAGCAGCAGCTCCCCCGCCTCGGACACGCCGCCGCCCACGATGAACAGCTCCGGGTCGAACGCCGCGGCCAGGTTGGCCAGGCCCGAGCCCAGCCACTGCCCGGCCTCGCGCATCAGCTCCACGCACGCGCGGTCCCCCTTGCGCGCCAGCTCGCTGACCAGCGGACCGGTGATCTGGGCGGCGTCGCCGCCCACCGCCTGGTGCAGGGCCTCCGCCACCGGCGACTGCGAGGCCACCAGCTCCCGCGCCTCCCGCGTCAGCGCGTTGCCGCTCGCGTACTGCTCCCAGCAGCCCCGGTTCCCGCACTCGCAGCGGTGGCCGCCCGGCACCACCGTCATGTGCCCGAACTCCCCGGCCAGTCCGTACCGGCCCCGGTGCAGGCTCCCGTCGAGCACGACCGCGCCGCCGATGCCCGTACCCAGGTTCACCACCACGGCGTTGTCCACGCCCCGGCCCGCCCCGGCCCGCACCTCGGCCCAGGCGGAGGCGTTAGCGTCGTTCTCCACCACCACGGGCAGTCCCAGCCGCAGGGCCAGGGCGTCGCGCAACGGCTCCCGGCGCCAGGACAGGTGCGGGGCGAACAGCACGTTGGCCCGCCGCTCGTCGACGAAACCCGCGGCGCCCACGCCCACGGCGCGCACCCGGAACTCCCGGCGCAGCTCCCGCACCACCGAGACGATCGTGTCCTCCACGACCGCGGGGCTCTTGCTGCGTTCGGGGGTCTCCGTGCGCAGCCGGGCCAGGATGCGCCCGCCGGGCGTCACCACACCGGCGGCCACCTTCGTCCCTCCGATGTCCACCCCGATAGTCAGGGCGTGCCCGTACCGCGTGTCCGCCACCGTGACCAACTCCACCGCCTCGGACCCGCGCTCCGCGGGTCAGCCACACATGAGAACGCGCACCCGGCCGTCCGTGTGCCCGGGTGCGCGGAAAAGGGGCTCGGGTGCCGACGGGGTCCCGCAGGCGTCGGAGGCGCGATCGCGAGGAACGAGCCGTCGCACGCGGGACGGCACCGTGCCCGCTTCCAACCCGGTCCCCGCCTTCGGCACACCCGGACACGGGTCGGGGCGGGGGCCCGAAGGAGCCCTGCCCTCAGCCGAGCGCGGAGCGCACCACGGCGGCCAGCCGCTCGGCCACCGCGCTGGCCTGCTCCTCCTCCGGCGCCTCGACCATGACCCTGACCTTGGGCTCGGTCCCGCTGGGCCGGATCAGCACCCGACCGGTCTCGCCCAGTTCCTCCTCGGCCTCGCGCACTGCCGCCGCGAGCTCCACGGATTCCTTGGCGCGGGCCTTGTCCACGTCGGGCACGTTGACGAGCACCTGCGGCAGGCGGGTCATCACCTTGGCCAGCTCCGCCAGGCCCTGCTCGCGGTGGGCCATCGCGGCCAGCAGGTGCAGACCGGTCAGGACGCCGTCGCCGGTGGTGGCGTGCTCCAGCAGGATCACGTGCCCGGACTGCTCGCCGCCCAGGCCGAACCCGCCGCGCTTCATCTCCTCCAGCACGTAGCGGTCGCCCACCGCGGTCTCCACCACGGTGATGCCCTCGCGCCCCATCGCCAGCTTCAGGCCCAGGTTGGACATGACCGTTACCACGAGCGTGTCCTGTGCGAGTCTGCCCTCCTCCTTGGCCTCGGTGGCCAGGATCGCCAGGATCTGGTCGCCGTCGACCACGCGGCCCTCGGCGTCCACGGCCAGGCAGCGGTCGGCGTCGCCGTCGTTGGCGATACCAGCGTCCGCGCCGTGCAGGCGTACCGCCTCCTGGAGCACCTCCAGGTGGGTGGAGCCGCACCCGTCGTTGATGTTGTGGCCGTCCGGCTGGTCGCCGATCGCCACGACCTCCGCGCCCGCGCGGCGGAGCGCCTCGGGCGCGACCAGGGCGGAGGCGCCGTTGGCGCAGTCCACCACGACCTTGAGGCCCTTGAGGCTGTGGGGCACCGAGGCCAGCACGTGCTCGACGTAGCGCTCGGCGCCGTCGTCGGCGTCGGTGACCCTGCCTACGAGGTCGCCCACGGCCGGGGTGGAGGGCACGCCGAGCATGCCCTCGATCTCCTCCTCCAGGGCGTCCTCCAGCTTCTGACCGCCCCGCGCGAAGAACTTGATGCCGTTGTCGGGGGCCGGGTTGTGGCTGGCGGAGAGCATCACGCCGAAGTCGGCGCCGAGCGCGCCGGTCAGGTAGGCCACGGCGGGGGTGGGCAGCACGCCCACGCGCACCACGTCCACGCCGGTGCTGGCCAGGCCCGCGACGACGGCGGCCTCGAGGAACTCGCCGGAGGCCCGCGGGTCGCGGCCCACCACGGCCCTGGGCCGCGCCCCGTCACCGCCGCGGGTCAGCACCCGCGCCGCCGCGACGGACAGCTCCAGCGCGAGGGCGGCGGTCAGGTCCCGACCGGCGACACCGCGTACACCATCTGTTCCGAACAGCCGAGCCACAGGCGGACAGCCCCTTTCGAAGACGGCGCCGTGACCCGGCGCCGGTGGAGTAGCGAGGGTGGCCCAGACAAAGCCACCGGAAAAACCGAAGGCCCGTACGCCGTCCCAGTGGTGGGAACGGCGTACGGGCCGAAGCTCAGCCGAGCGGGTGCCGGCGCATGAGCACTAGCGCTTGGAGAACTGGGGAGCCTTGCGCGCCTTCTTGAGACCGGCCTTCTTGCGCTCCACCTCGCGGGCGTCGCGGGTCAGGAAACCGGCCTTCTTGAGGGTCGGGCGGTTGTTCTCCGGGTCCAGGGACGCCAGCGCACGGGCGATGCCGTGGCGCAGGGCGCCGGCCTGGCCGCTGGTGCCGCCGCCGTCGAGACGGGCGAAGACGTCGTAGGCGCCGTCGAACCCGAGGGAGACGAACGGCTCCTTGATGGTCTGCTGGTGGACCTTGTCCGGGAAGTACGCCTCAAGCGACTTGCCGTTGACCTTCCACTCGCCCGCGCCGGGGGCGATGCGGACACGGGCGACGGCCTGCTTGCGCCGACCGGTGCCAGCGCTGGGGCCGGACGCGGTGGGGACGTAGGCGGCGGCGTTCTCGTCGGACTCGCTGGTGTACTCGGAGGGGAACTCCTCCGGGTTCTCCACGTACTCCTGCTCGACGTCTTCGATGCCGGTGGGCTCGACCACGGTTCTCCTCGTGCTCTCTGTAAAAGTCTGCGAACGCCTAGGCGGGCTGCTCGATCTTGGTGATTTCGAACGCAACCGGCTGCTGGGCCTGGTGCGGGTGCTCCGAACCGGCGTACACCTTGAGCTTCTTGGCCATCTGGCGGCCCAGGGAGCCCTTGGGGAGCATGCCCTTGACGGCCTTCTCGATGGCCCGCTCGGGGTTCTTCTCCAGCAGGTCGGCGTAGGAGACGGAGCGCAGGCCGCCCGGGTAGCCGGAGTGGCGGTAGGCGCGCTTCTGCTCCAGCTTCTTGCCGGTCAGGGCGACCTTGTCGGCGTTCACGACGATCACGAAGTCGCCGGTGTCGATGTGGGGCGCGTAGTACGGCTTGTGCTTGCCCCGAAGCAGCGTGGCAACCTGGCTCGCCATACGCCCGAGCACGAGATCGGTAGCGTCGACAACGTGCCACTGACGCTGGACATCGTTTGGTTTGGGGCTGTATGTGCGCACGATCGTTTGCCTTCGCTCTTCAGTCGGCTGCCCCATCCCGTGCGGGGATGGGGGACTCGTATACACACCCGCGGTTGCGGGGGCGTCTGGCCGGATATCCCGTGCCATGTCACAGGACTCTCCGAATGGTGAGTGCGCAGACGATGGTGCGTGGATCGGCGCCCGGCGATCGGGGCCCACGGCAACTCAACGCACAACGACGGAATATCCTACCTGGCCACCGCCGCGCAGGTCAAAGCCAGCGGCGGAGCGGACCGGCCGGACCGCGCTCGGCGGGGAAAACACCGGCACGGGGTCACATCCGTGACCTCTCCGTCTTTTATTATGCCCGTTGCCGGGAGTGCTTCGTCCTGTTCCCGCCCCCGCGTTGGCTACGCTTGCACCGAAAGGCCGGTCTGCTCCCGTGATGACGGGCACCGACACGGCCTCGGAGACGCCCGTCACGGTCGCCGAAACCACGGGAACCCGGAACGGACGGCACCGCGCGGCCCAGGCCGCGTGCCGGTGGACCGCGGCCCAGTCCCACCCCCAGAGCCCTCGGAGACTCCCATCAGTACCCATCCGAACCAGCCACAGTACGGTCCCGACGGCAGACCCGTCGGGCCGGAGGCCGGTGACGGCCAGGACCTGCTCGGGTCAGCGCCCTCCCACGCCGAGGGCCAGCATCCCACATCGGGGCCACAGCAGACACACGGCGCGCCCCCGCCCGACCAGCATCCCCCGTACCAACAGCACCACCACTCCCCCACGCAGCCGAGCGGCCCCCAGATACCGCCGTACGGCCAGGGCGGGCAGCAGCACGGCTACCCCGGCGGCGCCCGTCAGGACCTCCACGGCGGCCCGCAGGCCCCGGCCCAGCCCCCGAGCGGACCGCAGAGCCCCCAGAACCCGCAGTACGGCCAAGGCGGGCTGCCCCCGGGCGTGCCCGGCTACCCCGGCGGCCAGGCGCCGATGCAGGCGCCCACCGGCGGCCAGTCCCCCCAACATCCGGAGCCGCCCCAGCAGGGCACCGGCGGCCAGCAGGCACCCGTGCACCCCGGACAGCCGCCTCAGGGCACCGGCGGCCAGTTCCCGCCGCACGGGGCCCCCACCGGCGGCCAGGCGCCGATGCAGGCGCCCACCGGCGGATACCCCTCGCACCAGGCCCCCACCGGCGGCCACCCGGGCATGGGCCAGCAGTCGGGCCCGCACGCGCCCCCCGGACAGAACGCCGCCCCGGGCCGACCCGGGC